>PAST01000021.1 GCA_002713405.1 Crocinitomicaceae bacterium
AAGGGCAAGCTACTCATATCGCACCGCTACAACCGTTTACCCTTGCTATGTTCCCATCCTGGGGGATTCAACAGGAGCTGGTCGTATGAGACTTGCCCACAGCAAATGTAGAATATTATTTATTATTTCAGAAGATTTTTATGATAATTACTTTCATAAATGGTTCCGTATACAAATCCATTAAGTTCACTACCAAACAAACCAGTATTTTCGCTCATAGAGGTGTTATTGTTTTTATCATAAGTCCATTTTTTATCTGGATTAAATAATGTCATATTTGCTCCATAACCTTTCTTAATAATAGGAACTTCATGTTGAAGGATTGTCCGTGGATTGATAGACATACATTGTACAATTTTTTCTAGTCCAATATATTCTTTAAGATAAGTAAGTGCTAATGGAAAGCAAACCTGGGTACCTATAGATCCAAAAGGGGACAAGCTGAACTCTACATTAGTAGTTTCTTTTTCATTAGGTTGATGGTAAGATGTAATTACATCTATCGTTCCATTTTTAATCCCTTCTAAAAGCGCATTTCTATCTTCTTTTGTTCTAAAAGGAGGAAGAATTTTAAATCTATTGTCAAATTGATTGATAATTTCATCGTCAAATAATAGGTGGAAAATTGATGTTCCACAGCTTAAATTATTTTGAGTTTTTTTAGCAACTTCAATCTGTTCTATGCTCTTTTTTGAAGATAAAATATTGAAATGTAATCTTCCATCATGATATCTATTTATTAATAAATCTCTATTGACCATGAGTTCCTCAGATAAATCTGGAATTCCTTCCAAACCTAATTTAGTTGAAACAATTCCTTCATTTATTAGTCCATTGGGAGATATTTTTTCTTCGTAAGGAAAAGAGATTATTAATCCATTAAAGTTCTTTGCGTAAAGCAATGCTCTTGAAAAAAGACCGCTATTATGAACTGGTCGCATATTATCTGAAAAGGCTAGTGCTCCCGCATTATACATGTCAAACATTTCTGCTAATTGTTCTCCCTTTAAATCTTTAGAGATTGCTCCAAAGGGAACAACATCAATTCCAAAATCTTTAGTAGAGTTTTTGCAGAAAAGTATTTCACTTTTTTTATCTCTAGCAGGTTGGTAAGTAGGTTGTATTCCAACACCTGTAAAACCTCCAGACTTGGAGGAAAAGAGACCAGATTCTAGAGTTTCTCTTTGTTCATTTCCAGGTTCGGGAAAATCTACTGAAAAATCGAAAAGACCAGGACAAGCATATAAATTATCCTCTTGAACGGTTTTTAAATTATTTTTTTCAATATTGTCTTCAATCTCTTCAATTAATCCATTTTTTAAAAGTATGTCTTTTTTAGAATTATTAAACTCAGAATTAGGGTCTATTATATTTACATTTTTAATTAAAAGTGAAGACATACTAGGTTAGTTTTTTAATTATTATGATTTCTAAAATTAGGCATATTAAACTTAAAAAAATAAAATATATCCAATATTCTAAATTCTTATTATTGTTTTTGATTAGTTCAGGATATTTATTTTGCTTTATGTCCCAATAGTGAATTTTATCATTTAAATCTAAATTTTCAAGTTCAGCATTAAGCTCTTTGGAAGAAGAAAATACCATTTTAGATTCGCTTTTTGAATTATTTACTGAAAGTGCACTTATCAAACTGTCGTTATTATATATGAAGTAGTGACCAGTGTATTCAATCATATCCTTAATATACAATGACGACGAACCAGAACTACTTGAAATTAAAGGGAAAAATGAGAATGTTGGCTTACTTAAATCATTGGTGATTTGTATATTTCCATTTTGTTGAATTGCTTGATTAATTCTGAAGTTCTCCAACTCATCAATTGAAATTTGACTAGTAATGTCGTTGGCAGATTTCTCCTTTATACGAAGAAGAATTGGTACAAACAAAGCATGTTGACTAAAATTTGAATATTCCCTACTTAAATTGGAAGTGAAAAAATAAAAGTCATTGTTCTTAAAAGAATATTTACTAACCAATGGCTCTGCATTGCTAAGGTTTATATAATTTATTGGATTATATAAGTTTTGAATTTTGATGTATTTGTTAAAGTAGGGTAGGTCTAAATTTTCATTATAATTTGAAAAAATATTTTTAAAAAAACTTAAATCAATAGATTCAATATCTAATTCTAATTTTAATTTGATTATTTCAGAATTTTTAATACCAAGTATTTTATATAAATCTTTGTAATCTATATCTTCATTTAATGAAGGAAAAATTAAAATACTTTTCCTTTTTGAGGAACTTGATAAAAGTTGAAGGATTTTTTTATCAATTTTTGATAGTTCATTTAAAATTATAAGTTCTGCATTTAAATCCTGATTAGTAATCCCATTATTAATATCTATATTTTTAAAATTGGTTTTCTCAACAGACTTAAACAGTGTTTCTATAGATTTATTTGATTTATTTTCACCCTGATAGATATTAACAATTGTAAATTTCTCCTCTAGTATATAAGAAAAGAAATATTTATCGTCAAATAATAAATCGTTATTAGACGGATTTATCAAGCTAATTAATCCCGATTTAATTCCTTTTTCACTAATAGAATAATCAAATTTTATTTCCTTAGACTCCTTAGAATTAATTTTATTAAAAGATTGGTTTAAAACCTCACCATTATTTATATTTAATTTGGTTTGTAATTCTACTTCTTCTGATGAATGATTTGTGATTTTAACATTTAAATTTTCATTGTTGTTGATTGTTCTATTGTTTTTATTAAACCATACAGAGTCAATTGAAATATTCTCATTGGAAGATGAGCCATATTGAAGAATATTGATGTTTTCAATAATATTTTCATCTTTAATTTTATCTAAATCCAAAGTGTTTTCTTGAAGATCTGTAAACCAAAAGGAATTTAATTTTTCAAGGTTTAATTGTTCATGTTGTATTTCTATTGCTTCAGATATAGTTAGTGTTTGAGCAGTTGTTTTTAAATTGATAATTTCTTTTTTAATCTCATTATTATCAATAAAATATTGATTGTTATTTTTCTTATTGTTAGTGGTTAAAACATACTTAGTTTCTTCAGGGAAATTGTCTATTAATTTGATTGCATCGTCTTTTGCTGATTCAAGGAGTGTTTGGTTTTGGTAACTTCTACTCATTGAAAAAGAATTATCTATATAGATACCCACTTTGTTTAAATCTTTTAATAGATCCATTTTTTGACTCTTTTTATATGGGAAGCAAAAAGCTATAACTACAGAGCTTACAAGTAAAATTCTAGAAATTAGTAATAGAATATTTTTTAATTGAGACTTTCTTTTTGTTTTTTCTTCTATGCTTTTTAATAGAGAAACATCAGAAAAATAAATGGTTTCGTGTTTTTGTAAATTGAATAGGTGGATGAATATTGGGATAATATTCAGAATTAATGCCCAAAGAAAATCAGGATATAATAGATTCATTAAAATACGAATTTAGTTAATAAAATTTGATTTAAAACTCTTTGGATTCAATTCCCATTCCAAAAAGTGCAAAATCATATTTTACGGGATCTTTATAATCTAATTTTCGTAATGAAATATCCAGTTCTTCAACTGCCTTCCAATCATTTTGTTCTCTCTTAATAAGATTTAATAATCTAGCAGACCTACCACTATGAATATCTAGCGGACAGGATAGCTTTGATGGACTTATTTTATTCCATATCCCAAAATCTACTCCTTTGTCATCTTTTCTAACCATCCATCTTAAAAACATATTTATTCTTTTAGCTGCAGATCCTTTAACAGGGTTTGCAATATGTTTTTTAGTCCTAATTTCATGGTGCTCTCCCAAAAATTCTTTTCTAAAATTTACAATTGCTTCAAATGAATTGTTATTTTTTTTAAAATCTGGTGCAAATAACTCTTCTAAAGAACTAAACCTTTTGTATATTATTTGAAGTCTTAAAATAAAAAATTGTAAATCAAAAGCATTAAATGTTCTATGCTTAAAGTCATTTAATAAATTCATTTCATTTTCATTAAAATTTACTATAAAGTTAAAAGGGTCATCATTCATTATTTTTAAAAGATTTTCACCACTTTTTATAATTGACTTTCTATTACCCCAAGAAAGAATAGCTATTATTAATCCAAATATCTCAATGTCTTTTTGATCTGAAAATCTATGAACAAGTCCGATTGGATCGGGGTCAATAAAAGTGTAGTTATTGTACTTTTCTAAAAAATAATCAAGCTTTTCTTTAGTTTCTTGTTTCATAAAAAGTTATTATTCAAAAAAGAATTAATCTTTCCACTTAATAAAGTACTTAGTTGAGCTTTTCCCACTTTGTAAAAGTTGAACAATATAAATTCCAGAACTTAATTTTTTGGTTTTTAATGATGTTTGGTAACCCTCTAACTTTGAAAATAACATAACTTCTCCTAAAGGATTGTAAATTGTAACAAATGAATGATTAGTATTAAAATTCTTAAAAAATATATTGATATTAGATCCAGTTGGATTTGGATAAAGTTCAAACTCTAATAAATCAGTTTTGGATATTGAAAGAGGAGCATTTAGCCCTTCAAAAACTTTAATATTATCTAAATATAAATTATTTCCAGCTCTGTTAGTAGTTTCAAATTTAATTAAAACGTCTTCGTTAGAAAAACTAGAAAGATCAATAGTATCGTTTCTCCAATGACTGAAATACTTAGGTACAAAATCAAAAGAAGATGTGTCAAAAGTACTAAGATCATACCCATGCTTTTCATAAACCAAATAGTCATAAGACAATCCACAATTATTTGAGACAAACACCTTAAGTGTGTCATTTAAAAAACCTGAAGCACTTCTTTTTTGATATGCAATATCAAATGTTAAAAACAAATCATCAGGATTGGAAAGGCTTATTTTAGGAGTTATAAGACCATCTTTCTGATTGTTCCTAGGAGCATAAGAAAAAAGCTTAATGCATGCTGATTGATCGCTCCATGGTAAGCCACTGGTAGAATCAATTCTCCATGTTTTGTCAAGATCTATATTTTCAATAGTCCATGTAGTGTTGTTGATACCATTTTCGAAATCCTCTATAAATGGAAGTGTTGTTATTTCTTTTATAATTGAAAATCTTAGCATGGTACTGTTATTAAAATAATCATATTCATTAAAGGAGTTTCCTAGATTAGCCAATACTTGTATTTCATTTTTACCAGAACTTAAACCACTTAAAACAGAAAGAGTAAAACTGGAACTAGAATTTGGAGCTAAACTTCCCATCCATGTATTATTTAGAATAGTATCCCCATTAATTTTTAAAGTAAATTCAATATTAGTAATTGTAAAATCTCCAAGGTTTTTAAAAAATACTGTTGGGGTGAATGTATCTTCACAGGTATTTTCCCTAAAATTAGGTATGGTAACAGAATCAAGATGAATATCATAAATCATACTTGAGGGATTCAATGGAGTATGAATTTGACTTAAATGTTGAAATGCTGCATAAACATCTATCATCCCCATTCCATAAATGTTATCTTCACCAGGTGTACCTAAATCAACAGCAGATAAATAAAGTGCCCAAAGGAGTTCCTCTCCAGAAAGAAAAGGAAAAGCTTCTTTCAATAGTAAAATTGCTCCCGAAACATGAGGCGCAGCCATGCTAGTGCCAGATATTGTATTAAAATTATTTTGTTCCCAAGCTGATCTTACATTCTGACCTGGTGCCACAACTTCAGGATGAATATCTAATGGTCCAGAAGAAGAACACTGACTAGGGCCTCTTGTAGAAAAATTTGAAATTGGATGAGGAAAAGAAATATTTCCATTTACACTACCAACACAGAATGTGTTAACTTCCGAAGTGTTTATTCTTTGTGGAGAATTTACACTTGAATTATTTGGACCTGAATTACCTCCAGAAAAAACATTTGCAATTCCAGCCGCTTCAATAGCATTCATAAGATTTACAACAAAACCTTGGCAGTGAATGGTGTCATTTCCGTCGTACCATCGCCAGCTATTATTTATCACATCTGGAATATCCTCTGTTGTTAAAGTGTCGTTGTCTGGATTCAACGCCCATTGAAAGGCCTCTATCATATTAACAATTGGAGGAAGTGCTTGAACAGTGGATGTAACAAAATCATTTGCAATCCAATAAGAACCAAAAGCAACCCCTATGGTGTCATTTGTAGACTCTACTAGTCCTGTAATAGTTCCCAAAGTATGTGTTCCATGATTTTGAGTAGAGCCATTAGGAAATGTATTAAAGTAACCAATCCAACTTTGTTGCATTGGAAATCTATTACCAATAAATCTATTACTAAATGCTGGGTGATTCGACCATACTCCTGTATCGTAATTGTAAGCTAATCTTCCTCTTCCTGTATAGCCAAGTGCCCACATTGCAGGTGCGTTTATTGCAATTAAACCGTTTTCAACCCCATTTGGAGTTCTATTATTACCTACTGACACCTTAAAATCATCGTGGGCTATAAATTCGTTATTTTCAATTTTTATTGAAGCAATATTAGGAAACTGAAGTAATTTTTCAATTATTTCATAATTTACTCGAGCAACAATAATATTTACAATCCAAAAAGAATGATAATAGTCATTAGATTGAGTTTGTTTTTTTAAGAAATCTAATACAAATTTTTGTGACTTAATAGATTGCTCTTTTAAAAGTCTATTGACAATTTTTGGACGTTGACTAACTGGAGTTTTTTGATTTTTAAATTCCTGATTTAGCTTGAAACAATCAATATTGTCATTGAATTCAATACGGATAGGAACTAGTTCCCCAGGATTATTCTCAATCCAAATATCTATATCTTGAAATCTTATTTCTTGGTTATATGCATGAATATAAGGAACTAATAAAGTGAAAAAAAATATAATTTTTTTCATAATCTTTAGAAAATACTTGGATACAAATTGGGATTGCTTTCATGCATTATGTTATATATGGCTTCTGTTATGTCATTTAAGCTAGGTTTTGAGAAATAATCACCATCGGTTCCATAAGCTGGTCTGTGATCCTTAGCTGTTAATGTTACTGGTTGAGAATCTAAATGGAAATATCCCTTTTGTTTATTAATAACTTGGTCTAACATAAAAGCAGTTGCTCCACCAGGAACATCTTCATCAATAAAAATAATCTTATTCGTTTTTTCTAAAGACTTGCTAATTAAATGATTTATATCAAAAGGAATAAGCGTCTGTATATCAATTAGTTCACACGATATATTGTAGTTGTTTAATTCTTCTACAGCTTGTTGACAAATATTAAAAGTTGAACCATAACTTACTACCGTAATATCTTTTCCTTCTGAAACAATTTCAGGAATTCCAATTGGTGTTGTAAACTCTCCATAGTTTTTTGGTTCATTTTCTTTTATCCTGTAAGCATTCAAGCATTCAATAACCAATGCGGGATCATCTGATTTAATTAATGTATTGTAAAACCCTGCTGCTTTTACCATGTTTCTAGGCACACATACTATGATACCTCTTAACAAATTAATAATTCCTCCTAATGGGGAACCCGCATGCCATATTCCTTCAAGTCTGTGGCCTCTTGTTCTTACAATTAGAGGACACTTTTGTGCCCCTTTTGTTCTGTAGGACAATGTTGCTAAATCATCACTTATAATTTGAATACAATAAAGTAGATAATCTAGATATTGAATTTCAGCAATTGGTCTGAGTCCTCTTAAAGCCATTCCTATTCCTTGGCCAATGATTGTAGTTTCTCTTATTCCCGTGTCAAAAACTCTAAGCTCACCAAATTCCTCCTGCATTCCCTCCATTACTTGGTTAACTCCACCAATAATTCCGGTATCTTCTCCAAAAGTTAAAAGCTCTGGAAATTGGCTAAAAAGTTTTTGAAAATTATTTTTTAAAATCACTCTTCCATCTACTTTATTTTTAGAAAATACTACATCCAATGGTTTAACTTTTAGAGCAGAATAATTTGTTTCAGAGTATAGATTAGAGTTGTAATTTCTAAACTCAGTCTCTTGTTGAGCTTTAAACCACTGGATAGCAGCTAATTTATTTTTGGACTTTTCCCCTCTTGTAATTAATAAAGTCTTTCTAAAACTTGAAAAAACATCTTTCTTAATAGGTTCTCTAATTTTTTCTAAGTCATTTAGTATTTGAAGTATTTCTGATTTTTTAGAACTTTTAGTAGCAATATTTTTTAAATGTAAAGTACATTCTTTCAAGCTTTCTTTAATTGGATTTAAGTACTCTATCCATGCTATATTAGATAGTTTTTTTACTTCGTTTTTACTATCTAATTCTATAGATTCTAATTCTTTCAAGGTGCATATAGGCTTTCCAGTTGCATTTTCATTACTAAGTATCCATTTTTTAAATTGAACTATACAGTCGTATTCTTTTTCCCAGGCTAACCTTTCGGCAGACTTGTACCTTTCATGAGATCCAGAAGTTGAATGGCCTTGTGGTTGGGTAATTTCTTCGACATGTACCAAAGATGGCTTATGGTGTTCTCTTGAAAAATTAACAGCTTCTTGGTAGGTGCTGTATAGTTCAGCATAATTCCATCCATTGCATTTAAAAATTTTCAAACCATTGGATTGGTCTTTAATCTCAAATCCAGACATAGCTTTTGAAATACTTTCTTTCGTAGTTTGGTATTTTTTTTCTACCGAAATTCCATACCCGTCGTCCCAAATAGACATTACCAATGGTATTTCCAAAACACATGCTGCATTCATCGATTCCCAGAAAACACCTTCAGATGTACTTGCATCACCTATGGTTCCAAAAGCAACTTCATTTCCATTATTTGAAAATTTCTTAAAATTCTTTAATTCTTTATTTTGTCTATAAATCTTAGAAGCTAACCCTAGTCCGACTAGACGAGGCATTTGTGCACCAGTACAAGAAATATCAGAGGATGTGTTTTTTTTGTCTAATAAATTAAGCCAATTCCCATCCTTATCAACTGATTTTGTAGAAAAATGTCCACCCATTTGTCTGCCAGCTGAATTAGGTTCTTTTTCAATATCTGTGTGTGCATAGAGCCCAGCAAAAAATTCTTGAACACTAAGCTCCCCAATTGCCATCATGAAAGTTTGATCTCTGTAATAACCAGATCTAAAATCACCATTCTTAAAGAATTTTGACATTACTAGTTGGGCTAATTCTTTTCCATCTCCAAAAATTCCAAATTTTGCTTTTCCTGTAAGAACTTCTTTTCTTCCTAGTAAAGAGGCTTCTCTACTCATACAAATTATACGATAGTCGTTTAGGACTTGACTAATAAATTGCTCTTTATTTAAATCTATACTATTAATGGTAGTATTATTTGGCATTAAGATTTTAAGAATTTTTACAAAAATAACACTATTAAACAATTAAAAAAGTTGCATGTTAAATTTATGATTTTAAATCTTAGATTCTAAATAGAAAAAAAACATGATTGTTTAAATAAGAACAAAAATATAAATCTTAAATACCTTATTTGTGAGAAATTAGATTGTGTATATTTGAATAAACTGAATTAAAAAAATGAAATTATTAGAAGGTAAAACTGCAATTATAACTGGGGGAAGTAGAGGAATTGGTAAAGGAATAGCTATGGTTTTTGCCCAACATGGTGCAAATGTTGCTTTTACATATAGTTCCTCTGTAGAATCTGCTAATTCTTTAGAAAAAGAGTTAAGTAATTATGGAGTTAAAGTTAAAAGTTATCAAAGCAATGCTGCTGACCATAAAGAATCAAATGATTTAATTGAAAATGTCTTAACAGATTTTGGTTCTATAGATGTTTTAGTAAATAATGCTGGAGTTACTAAGGACAATTTATTAATGAGAATGGGTGAAGAAGATTTTGATAAAGTTATTGAAGTTAATCTAAAGTCTGTTTTTAATATGACTAAAGCTGTACAAAGAACTATGCTCAAACAACGAAAAGGGTCCATTATTAATATGAGTTCAGTTGTGGGATTAAAAGGAAATGCTGGTCAATCAAATTATGCTGCTTCTAAAGCTGGAATTATTGGATTTTCCAAATCAATTGCCCTTGAGCTAGGATCTAGAAACATTAGATGTAATGTAATTGCTCCAGGTTTTATTGAAACTGAAATGACTGCAAAGTTAGATGAGAAAACTGTTGATGTCTGGAGAAATGCAATCCCACTTAAAAGAGGAGGTTCCCCAGAAGATATTGCCAATGCTTGTGTTTTCTTGGCAAGCGATCTAAGTGCTTATGTGACTGGTCAGACTTTGAATGTTGATGGTGGCATGTTAACCTAACTTACTTTAGTTGAGTACAATTATTTTTGATTCACCCATTTATCTATTTTTTGTTTTTGTTGCAATTGGATTTGCCTTAACTTTTTTACTATATAATAAAGAAAGAAAACAGAATTATTTATCCTCAAAAACTCTTTTAATCTTATTTGTTTTAAGGTGGATTACCTTTATTTTAATAAGTATTTTTCTTTTAAGACCTAAGATTATAAAATCAGAGTTGGTGAAAGAAAAACCAATTCTTTTGCTTGCTCAAGACAATTCAAAAAGTATTTTATCAAATAAAGATTCAATTTTTTATCGTAATTTATTTGAAGATTCAATTAAAAGTCAATTGGAAGAGTTAAGAGAGTTTTATGATTTAAGAACATGTGTTTTTGGACAAAAAATCTTAGGAGACACACTATTTTCCTTTGAAGATAATTCTACCAATTTTGATCAACTATATAGCTTCATAAATATAAAATACCATGGAACTAACTTAACAGATTTAGTAATTGCTTCTGATGGGATAGTGAATATGGGTAAGGATTTATCATATTTATCTATTTCTCCATCAATTTCGGTAAATACAATTCTACTTGGAGATACTTTACAATACGACGATATAAAAATTAAATCTATCAATAATAATAAATATGCTCTTTTGGGAAATGATTTTCCTATAGAAGTTACCTTGGCTGCAAATAATTCTTTTAAAAATGTTAAGGTTCAATTATTTTCCGGAAAAGAAATAGTACAGGAAAAAACCTTCAAAACCTATAATAAAGGAATCAATAAATTAACTTTTATAGACAAAGCAAATGAAAAAGGGATTATGGAATACAAAGTAGTTATTAGTTCAGAAAAAATAGATAATAATTTATTGAATAATTCTAAAACAACCTCCATTGAAGTAATTGACTATTCTCAAAAGATATTAATACTAAGTTCCGGTTCACATCCTGATATTGCGGCTCTTAATTGGGCATTAGAAGACCAATTAAAATCAAAAGTATCTACCTTTCAAATCGGTGACTTTAATGGGAAAATAAACGATTTCGATCTTTTGATTTTTTATAAGCCAACCATTAATAAGATTTTAATGAAAATTGTTGAGAAAAGTAGATTATTAGAGATTCCATCGTTAATTGTTTCTGGTTCAGAAATAAAATCCCAGACTGCTGAAAATATTCTTTTAGGACTTAAACAAAATAAATTTAAAGGGACTAACGAAGTAAGAGCTTATTTAAATGAAGATTTTAAGTCTTTCACTTTTGGAGAGAAATGGCAGAACATAATTTCTGAATATCCACCTCTTTCTGTCCCATTTTCGATAGATTATAATCTTGTTTCTAGTGCAAATATTTTACTCTATCAATCAATAAACAACTTAAAAATGCCTTATCCCTTAATTTATTTTTTCAATAGTAGAAATATTAAACATGGAGTTATAATTGGCGAAGGTATATGGAGATGGAAAATGGCCGAATATAGACTGAATAATAATGCTTATATATTTAAAGATTTTATAAGAAAAATAATTAAATATTTGAAGAAAACAGATAAAAAATCTAGATTAAATTCTATAGTTCCAAAGAATTGTTTCGAAAATAAATCTCTCTATATATATACAGAGTATTACAATGAATTAATGGAGATTGAATCTGGAGCAGATATTGTATTTTCTTACAAAGATTCGTCCGGAAAAGAAAATTTCAAAAATTTGATATCTAGAGAAAATTTTTACGATTTAAAACTTAACGGATTACCAATTGGAGATTACAGCTATAAATTAATCTTAAATAATGAAAATGAAATTCTTAAAACAGAAGGTGAATTTTCTATTATCCCTTCAAATATAGAAAAGTTAAATACTGTAGCCAATCCAAAAAAATTAGCAGTACTAAATCAAAATGGAGCAAGCTATCAGTTTTCAGAAATTAAAAAATTAGTAGATAATCTAAAGAAAGATAATAATTTAAAAATCAAGACTCATATTGAACAAAAGCAGCAAGATCTAATTAACTATAAATGGCTTATTTTACTCTTGGTATTTCCATTTGTAGAATGGTTTTTAAGGAAAAATAAAGGTCTTTTATGATTTAGTATAAATCCTGATCTAATTCTTCAAAACCACCGAAATCATCTTCTTTGGGTTCATTTAGAATATCTTCAATTTCGGAAAGTTCATTTTCATTTTTCATATTAAGTGTATCATCATTTTTTTTAACTTCATATTCTCCCAATTTATGAAGGAGCTTTAAATTTTCATCGTTCTCTAAATCACTTTCTTTCAAAATCTCTACATAAAATATATTCATGTTAAGAAAGTCATTTACATATAAGAATTTAAATATTTTTTCTTGAAATACTTCATTTATGGTGATAGATTCCATGAATTTAACCGTTTGATCTTCGCCAATATTCATATTCATTAAAGTAATTTCTTCACCTTTATCCCAATCGTCGTTACTGTAGAAAAAAGAAGACATTTCTAATTTATCAAGATGAAAATGCTCTACTAAAAAATTATGTATTGTTAAGAAATTATTTTCTTTATTAATTCTTAAGTCCGCAAATATATCCTCTTGAGTATCTGCTACTATTCTTAAATCTAATGAGTTATTTTTCAATTATTCCAATTTCTTTAGCCTTAACAAGCAAATAGTCGTATGCTTCTTTATAGGTATTTTTAATTATTCCATCTAAAATAGCATTTTTTATAGATTCTTTTAGAATACCAACTTCCTTACAAGGTTTAATATTAAAAGTCTCCATAATTTCTTTTCCATCTATGGGAGGTTGCCAATTTTTTATTTTATCTCTATCTTCTAAATCTCTTAGTTTAATTTTAACATTCTCAAATCTATTTATGAATTTAATTTTTTTGTCCTTATTTTTAGATGTAATATCTGATTGACATAATGTCATTAAATCCTCTAAATCTTCTCCCGCTTCGAACAATAATCTTCTAAGGGCTGAGTCTGTTATACTTTTATTAGTTAATGATATAGGCCTCAAATGCAACAAAACTAATTTTTGGACATATTTCATAGAATTGTCTAAAGGAAGTTTTAATTTTCTAAATATGGAAGGTACCATTCTTGCTCCTTTGTCTTCATGACCATGAAAAGTCCATCCCTGTTTAGTATTAAATCTTTTGGTATTTGGTTTTGCTATATCGTGAAGTATAGCCGCCCATCTAAGCCATAAATTTCCTTTACTGTAAGGCAGAATATTGTCAAGAACTTTTAAAGTGTGGTAAAAATTGTCCTTATGGCTTTTTCCATCTTTTATTTCCACTCCTTTTAATAACTGAAATTCAGGAAAAATTAATTTTAACAACCCAGTTTCTTCCATAAGCTTAAATCCTTTTGAAGGTTGATTACTAAGTATTATTTTATTTAGTTCATCTGTTATTCTTTCTTGTGCAACAATTTTTATTCTATCTACATTTTTTTTAATGGCCGCTAAGGTTTGATTTTCAATTTCAAAATCTAGTTGAGAAGAAAATCTAATTGCTCTCATAATTCTTAAGGGATCATCTGAAAATGTGATATTTGGATCTAACGGTGTTTTTAGCCTCTTTTCTTTCAGATCTTTAATTCCATTAAATGGGTCAATAAATGCCCCATAATTTCCTTTGTTTAAGGATATAGCCAATGCATTAATTGTGAAATCTCTTCTGATCTGATCTTCTTCTATAGTTCCATTTTCAACAATTGGGTTTCTAGAGTCATTTCTGTAGCTTTCTTTTCTAGCGCCAACAAATTGAACTTCAAGGTCTCCAATTTTGATCATAGCTGTCCCAAAACTCTTAAAAACTTTAACAGTTGAACTGTTTAAAACTTCAGCAGTTTTCTTTGCAAGTTCAATTCCACTACCAAGAGTAACTATATCAATATCTTTGGTGGTTCTATTAAGAATTAGATCTCTTACATAGCCTCCAATAACAAATACTTTTTGGTCAATTTTTCCAGCAACAATTGAAATAGTTTTAAAGATTTTTTCTGATCCTAAAAGATTATTGTATTTATTTTCTGAGATATTCAATTTTACCATTATTGATTTTTATTACTTCAGATGGTATTCCAGAAGATTTTACTTCAAAATTAAGAATTAGATCTACAGAATTTATAATTGACTTAGAAATATTATCTAAACTTTCAGGAAAATTTTCTCCACTAATGTTAGCAGAACTTGAAATAATTGGAGAATCAAGTTTACTTATAATTTCTTTCAACTCATTAACAGGACTTATTCTAAAGGAAATCTCATTTAAATCATTGGCTAGAAATCTGTATTTACTTTTGCAATTTGGATATATAACAGTAGGAAAGTAGTGGTTTTTTTTTATTAATTCAAAGTCCTTAATATTTAAATTTTCTACATATTTTGGAATATTTTTTATACTGTCAATTAGATTAATTAATGGTATATTGTAAGGTCTCTTTTTTATATCATAAACTCTCTTAACACTATTTTTAAGTATTGATTTACAACCAATGGCCCAAATAGTCTCCGTTGGATACAGAATGATTCCCCCATTATTAAGAACGTTAATAGCGGAATCAATTTTTGAAGAATTATGATTATTAGACCAAACTTTCGTATACATTAATAAGTTGTTTTGATATTTTATTTGGTTGGAAGTTTTCTGCATGTCTTAGGCCCTCTATAATCATAGATTCTCTTAGTTTAGTATTGGTAAGACATTCTTCAATCTGAAATGCAAATTCTTCCCTGTTTTCTGAATCAATATATTTACTAAAATCTCCACCAGCTTCCTGAAAACAACTTCCTTTATTACTGATAACGGGAATTTTGCAGCTAAGTGCTTCAAGAATAGGAAT
The DNA here is from genome assembly GCA_002713405.1 of Crocinitomicaceae bacterium. Lineage (GTDB taxonomy): Bacteria > Bacteroidota > Bacteroidia > Flavobacteriales_D > Parvicellaceae > MED-G20. The sequence continues at coordinate 15,088 of PAST01000021.1, forward strand.
TCCAAAACCCTCGAAAAGAGATGGGTAAAGAAATAAGGACGACAGCGAGTAAATTATTGGTAATTCATCAATTGAAACAGTCTCTAAAAAAATTATTTTTTTACTGTCAAAATTCATTTTTTTCATTTGGATTTTAAGAAAATTCATATACTGTGTTTTTTTTCCAACAACCACTACAGGAACATCCATTTTCATAACACTCATTGCGTTTATTATGGATATTAAATTTTTTCTAGTCTCTATAGTTCCTACATTAAGAATAAAGTCTTTGGGAAGATTAAATTTTTTCTTTGTAAAATCTATCTCTTCTTGGGAATATTCTTTTCTAAAATTTTCGTGGCAGGTTTGATATATAACTTTAATGCTTTCAGGTTTTATTTTGTAAAAATCTACTATATCTTGTTTTGTTTGTTCACTGATTGCAATTGTTAAATCTGCATGCTTTACTGCATATTTATATTTAATATTATATATTTTTCTATCTATACTTCTGTAATTTCTAGGGAACCTTTTAAAGATCAAATCATGAATAGTAACTACATATGGAATTTTCTTATTCTTAACTCTTGGAATCTCATTACTCAAACCGTGGAATATATCTACATTATTTTTGATTATTGATTTTTCCATGTTTATAGTTCGCCATAATCCTTTAAATGTTTTATTCAGTTTATTATGAGGAAATACGGAATAAGTGTTGTCGTAATTACTTAAGAAATCTAATCTGGAATTTTCAGAATCTTTTGGAGCAAATAGAAAATATTCATTATCTGAATATTCTTTGATTAAGTGTTCTATTAAGTCTCTACTGTAATTGCCTAGTCCAGTAAAATTTTGATATGCTCTTTTGGCATCAAAACCTATTTTCATTTCGTAAATTTATTTTAAATAATTAAAAATAATTAAACAGTGACTTCAAATTCTCTCAATACTTCGTTAAGAGATGTTTTTAAATCTGTACTTTCTTTACGTTCTCCAATAATCAATGCACAGGGTACATGGTACTCTCCACTATTGAATTTTTTACTGTACGAACCAGGAATAACGACTTTTCTTTCCGGGACTTCTCCTCTATGTTCAATAGGCTCTGATTGTGTGACATCAATTACTTTTGTAGATTTTGTAATAACAACATTTGCACCTAAAACTGCTTCTTTNCCAACTCTAGCGCCTTCCACAATTATGCATCTAGAACCAATAAAAGCATTNTCCTCAATAATTACTGGAGATGCTTGNAATGGCTCTAAAACTCCTCCAATTCCTACACCTCCGCTTATATGAACATTTTTTCCTATTTGAGCACATGAACCAACTGTTGCCCATGTATCCACCATGGTTCCTGAATCTACATATGCTCCAATATTTACATAGGATGGCATCATAATAACGTTTTTAGCTAGATATGCTCCAAATCTAGCAATAGCATGAGGAACAACTCTAACTCCCTTAGAAGCATAATTATTTTTTAATTTCATTTTATCGTGAAACTCTAAAGGACCAATTTCTATTGTTTCCATTTTTCTTATAGGAAAATACAAGACAACAGCTTTTTTTATCCATTGGTTTGTTTCCCATTTATTATTAATCTTTTCAGCAACTCTTAGTTCACCAGCATCTAACTTGGTAATTACTTTTTCTACAGCATTTACAGTAAGTTCATTTTTTAATAAATCTCTATTTGACCATGCTTTGTTAATTATATTCTCTAAATCCATATATGCAAATATCACAATTAATTTAAATGGTTTTGTTTTATAGGATTATATTTGAACAATGAATCAAATTTTGGCTTTGGATTATGGATTAAAAAGAACAGGTATTGCCTATGCAGAAAGCCCATTATTTATTGCTCACGCCTTAAAGACAGTAAAAACTCATGATTTATTGACTTTTATTGAAAATCACCTACTCAAAAATAAGGTTGCCAAAATANTAATTGGAGAACCAAAATCCCTAGCTGGTGGGCAAACCCATTCAAGTGATATGATACAAAATTTTCANCAAAGAATAACTAAATCTTTTCCTAAAATAGAAATAAAATTTTACGATGAGAGATTCACTTCTAAAATAGCTATGCAAACTNTNTTAAGTTCNGGAACAAAAAAAATGAAAAGAAGAAATAAGGATGCTCTTGATAAAATAGCTGCTGTTATTATTTTACAAGATTATTTAAAGTNTGAGGAATTTCAAAGTTCGTCAAATACGTANATTACCTCATCTTTTTTTTTCATTAAATAATGTTCTCTTGCAAATTTTTCTAAAGCAAATTTGTTGGTAGTTAACTGCTTTGTTTTTTCTTTAATTTGTATTATCTCTTTTTGTTTCTTAATATTTTCTAACTCTAGGAAGTGAAGTTCTTTCTTCATTTTATATAACTTATAAAATGTAGTATCGTCGATTAGTAGAAGAACAAAAATCAACATGNCAGTAGATAAAAAGTACCTATTGTTTAATGCAATTAAATTTTTCACATTACAACATTATTAATTTAGTTCCTGTNTTTTTATTTACACACTACTTCTTTATAAACATATGAATGTTGGTCTACAACGTTATTTCCGATGACAATTTTACAATTAGATTAAATTAGATACTATTGATTAGGACATAATGTCATAGATTTGCAATAATAGCCTATTGGCATGTAGTTTGAATATGTAAAAAAAAATTATAAAAAATGCAAAAAGGATCCATAAACGTTCAAAGTGAAAATATTTTTCCAATAATCAAAAAATTTCTTTATTCAGATACTGAAATATTTTTAAGAGAATTAGTCTCTAATGCTGTTGATGCTTCTCAGAAATTAATGACTTTATCCAATGCTGGAGAGTACAAAAAGGAAGTGAAAAATCTAAAAGTTGAAGTGATTTTAGATTCCAAGAAAAAAATACTTACAATTAGAGACCATGGTATAGGAATGACTCAAGACGAAGTAAATAAATATATTAACGAAGTNGCTTTTTCTGGTGCAGAAGAATTTTTAGAAGAATACAAAGATAAAGATCCCAAATCTATAATTGGTCATTTTGGACTTGGTTTTTATTCATCTTTTATGGTTTCTAGCAAGGTTCAAATTCAAACACTTTCCTATAAAAATAACTCTAAAGCTGTTCAGTGGGAATCTAAAGGAGACCCAACTTTTGAATTAAAAGAAATTAAAAAGAAAGACATAGGAACAGACATTATTCTTCATATTGATAAAGATTCTAAAGAATTTTTAGAAGAAAATAGAATTTCAGGAATTTTAAATAAGTACTGTAAATTTCTCCCNATTGATATAGAGTTTGGAACCAAAACAGAATCTATTGATGATCCTAAGGGAAAGAAAGACAAAGANGGGAATGTAGAGAAAATTAGTATTGATGTTCCAAATATTATTAACAACCCATCTCCTGCNTGGATAAAAAAGCCTGTTGATTTAGAATTAGAAGATTACAAATCTTTTTATAGTGAATTATATCCATTTACTGAAGAACCTCTTTTTCACATTCATCTAAATGTAGATTATCCATTTAATTTAACTGGAATACTTTATTTCCCAAAACTTAAAAATCAAATTGAATTACAGAAAAATAAAATTCAACTTTACAGCAATCAAGTTTTTATAACAGACTCTGTAGAAAATATTGTTCCAGAGTTTTTAACTCTTTTACACGGGGTAATTGATTCACCAGATATTCCTTTAAATGTCTCTAGATCTTATTTACAAAGCGATAGTAATGTTAGAAAAATTTCTAACCACATTACTAAAAAAGTTGCAGATAANTTATCCGGTATGTTTAAAAANGATAGAAAAGATTTTGAAAGTAAATGGGACGANATTAACGTTTTTATCCAATATGGAATTTTAACAGATGAAAAATTTCANGAAAAAGCCAAGCCATTTAGTTTNCTCAAGAACACAAAAGACGAGTATTTTACTTTAGAAGAATACAAAGAAAAAGTTAAAGCTGCTCAAACTGATAAAAATGAAAANTTGGTATTTCTTTATTCTCACGACAAAGAAGAACATCATTCANTAATTGATTCAGCTCAAAAAAAAGGATATGATGTGTTGATTATGGATGGTCCTCTTGCTTCNCATTATATATCAAAAACAGAACAAGATTTAGGTGTTTCATTTGCTAGAGTCGATGCAGATACTATTGATAATATCATCTCTAAAGAAGAGAATATTCCATCTAAATTAACTAAAGAACAGGAAGAATCACTAAAGCCAATTTTTGAAGAAATAGTTGAAAAAGAAAAATATACTGTTCAAGTGGAAAGTTTNAGCGAAACTGAAAAACCAGTTTTAATTACCCAAAGCGAATTCATGAGAAGAATGAAAGAGCAACAAGCTGCAGGAGGTGGAGGAATGAATATGATGGGGGTAATGCCAGAAATGTATAATCTTGTGGTAAATACCAATCATCCTTTAGTTTCTAAAGTAATAACTGCCAAAGGAAAAAAACAAAAAGTTTTAGCTAAACAAGCCTTAGATCTAGCTCTTTTATCTCATGGAATGTTAANGGGTAAGGATTTAAGTGATTTTGTTGAAAGAAGTTTTGAATTGATTTAAAGTGTTAATAGGAATTGGAGGTTTAATTGGTGCAGCACTTGGTTTTTTTGCAACCAGAAGNTTAATTGGTGCTTTCTTAGGCTANTTTATTGGTTCTAGTTTTGATAAGTTTAGTTCTAATAATACTAGATCTTNTGGTCCTTACAACTTTAGAAGAAGTTCCTACTCGAATGATGCTAGTTATTATTCGTCTAGATTAANTCAAAATGACTTTGCTACAGCACTACTTNTTCTTTCTGGAGCAGTAATGAAGGCAGANGGAAAAATTTTAAAATCNGAATTAGATTATGTTAAAGATTTTTTCAGACAGCAATTTTCTCCTAAACTTTCTGCAAAATATATCAGTGANTTTAAGGATATATTAAAAAAGAATTTTGTACTTATTGAGATATGTAATACAATAAACAGTAGTATGCCTTTAAGACAAAGGTCTCTTCTGATTCAATATCTTTTTGGAATTGCACAGGCNGATGGTAATGTATCTGACCCTGAAATGAAAGTAATTCAAAAAATTGCCTCTTATTTCAGAATTTCAAAAATAGANTTTGAACAAATTAAATCTTTATTCTATAAAGATGTTTCTAGTTCTTATAAAACTTTNGGTATTGATGAATCAGTTAGTAATGATGAAATTAAAAAAGCGTATCGTAAAATGGCAGTAAAACACCATCCAGATAAATTCAATCAACTTGGAGAAGAACAACAGATAGCGGCTAAGAAGAAATTTCAAAAAATTCAAGAAGCTTACCAACATTTGAAAAAAGAGAGGGCAATAAAATAGATGAAAGATTTTTACAATATCTTTTTAAAANACTATTGGATTATATTCTTTTTATTTTTTTTGTGGTTGGTTCATTTTGCAAATATCCATTACCATCTAAATCTATATAAACTTGGTGTTTTTCCTAGAACACTAGATGGATTATGGGGAATAGCATTTGCTCCTTTNGTTCACTCTTCGTCTGATAATAACCATTTAATTAATAANTCTGTCCCATTTTTAATTCTTACNTGGGCTATGTTTTACTTTTATCGTCCTATTGCTTGGAGAGTTTTATTTTTTTCTTGGATTATAACAGGGNTGAGTGTTTGGTTTTTTGGAAGAAGTTCCTTTCATATTGGTATTAGTGGAGTTATTTATAGCNAATTATTTTTTTTATTTTTTAGTGGTGTTTTTAGACGAGATTCAAGATTGCTTACGGTCGCATTANTAGTNGTATTCATTTATGGGAGCATGATTTGGGGAATATTTCCCTATGATTGGAANATCAGCTATGAAAGCCATCTTTCTGGAGCATTAGTAGGTGTGGTNTTGTCTAGATATTATAAGGATGAAAATGCTACTTTTTTNAANAAGAAAACACAATGGGAAATTGAAGAAGAATTAGGAATAGAAACAGATGATTTAGATGGTGTCTGGAAACAAAATATTGAAGATTAATTTTTTTTNGATTTCTTTTTAACATCTTTATTAATAACAATAATTTCCTCTTTCTTTTTATCTAAATCAATTTTAATTATATCACCTTCTTTAACNTTTTTTTGGATAATTTCTTCNGCTAAAGGATCTTCAATATATTTTTGAATAGCTCTNTTTAGTGGTCTTGCACCATACTTTTCATCAAAGCCTTTTTCAGCAATATANTCTTTAGCATTTTTAGTTAATTCGACTTTATATCCTAGAGAATTTATTCTTTTAAATAATTTTTCTAATTCTATNTCTATAATTTTTATAATATCTTTTTTANCTAAAGAATTGAAAATAACTACATCGTCAATTCTGTTAAGAAATTCTGGGGCAAATGCTTTTTTTAATGCACTTTGAATAACTCCTTTAATATTTTCTTGATCGTTATCAGTTCTTGTTTTAGTNCCAAATCCAACTCCAGTTCCAAAATCTTGTAGTTGTCTTGCGCCAATATTNGAAGTCATTATGATTATAGTATTTTTAAAATCTATATTTCTTCCTAAACTNTCTGTCATTTTGCCATCGTCAAGTACTTGAAGTAATAAGTTAAAAACATCAGGATGTGCTTTTTCAATTTCGTCAAGTAAAATTATGGAGTAGGGTTTTCTTCTAACTTTTTCTGATAGTTGTCCACCTTCTTCATATCCAACGTATCCAGGAGGAGCTCCTATTAATCTAGATATTGCAAATTTTTCCATGTATTCACTCATATCTATTCTAATTAGTGCTTCTTCACTGTTGAATAAATATTTGGCTAAAACTTTACATAATTGAGTTTTGCCTACNCCTGTAGGACCGAGAAATATAAAAGAACCTACAGGCTTATTAGGATCTTTTAAACCAGCTCTATTTCTTTGAATAGCTTTTACCACTTTGGTAATGGCTTCGTTTTGCCCAATGACAGTTCCGTTCATGGAATCCACCATTTTCAATAATTTCCCACTTTCTTTTTCGGCTACTTTTTGAACTGGTATTCCTGTCATCATAGCTACAACTTCAGCTACATCTTCATCGTTTACTTCTTGCCTATGGGTTTTGCTTTCTTCTTCCCACTTAATTTTAGCATTTTCAAGCTCTTCATTNAATTTTCTTTCAGAATCTCTTAGTCTAGCTGCCTCTTCATATTGTTGGCTTCTAACCACCTTGTTTTTCAGTTCTTTAACATCCTCAATGTTTTTTTCAATAGTTATAATTGATTCAGGAACGTTGATATTAGTAATATGAACNCTTGAGCCGACTTCATCTAAAGCATCAATAGCTTTATCTGGAAGGTGACGATCTGAAATATATCTCTCAGTTAAATTAACACAAGATTTTATTGCCTCTGATGAGTATTTTACATTGTGATGGTCTTCGTACCTCTCTTTTATATTTTCTAAAATTTGGAGAGTTTCTTCAATGCTTGTAGGTTCTACAAGAACTTTTTGAAAACGTCTTTCTAAAGCACCATCTTTTTCAATAAATTGTCTGTACTCATCTAAGGTAGTTGCTCCAATACACTGAAGTTCTCCTCTNGCTAGAGCAGGCTTAAACATGTTAGAAGCATCTAATGAGCCAGATGCACCACCAGCACCTACAATAGTNTGAATTTCATCAATAAATAAAATAATGTCAGGGGATTTTTCTAATTCACTCATTACTGCCTTCATTCTNTCCTCAAACTGTCCTCTATACTTTGTTCCTGCAACTAAAGAAGCAAGATCAAGAGAAATTACTCTTTTNTTGAAAAGTACTCTGGAAACTTTTCTTTGGGTAATTCTTAGAGCTAGACCTTCTGCAATAGCAGACTTGCCAACTCCAGGTTCACCAATCAATAATGGNTTGTTCTTTTTTCGTCTTGAAAGAATTTGAGAAACTCTTTCAATTTCTTTTTCTCTNCCAACAATTGGGTCTAATTTGTCGTCTTCTGCAAATTTTGTTAAATCACGTCCAAAATTATCTAAAACTGGTGTTTTAGATTTGCTATCAGATGTTTTTTTGGAGCTACTGCTAGAAAAACTATCTTCTTTTTCCATNTCCTCTTCATCTGCAGATTCAGGATATTTAGATTCTGGTAGAGATTCAGGCTTAAAGCCAGACTCCATCATAATATCTAATTCTTCTTTGATNGATTCNTAATTTAAATTGTGTTCTTTTAAAATAGAAGAAGCTATATTATTGTCTTCTTTCAAGATAGACAAAAGTAAATGCTCTGTTCCAATCATGTTACTCTTAAATAGTTTTGCTTCTAAATAAGTTATTTTTAAAACTTTTTCAGCTTGTTTTAGTAGTGGAATATTTCCTGAGCTTTTNAGTTCAGATATTTGTCCAGAATCTAGTTTTGATTCTAATTTCTTTCTTAGTTCTTTAGAATTTACACCTGAGGATTCAATCATTTTCATTGCAACTCCTTCTCCTTCTCTAATTATCCCTAGTAAAAGATGTTCAACACCTATATAATCATGNCCCAATCGTAAAGCTTCNTCACGGCTATAACTTATTACTTCTTTAACTCTAGGTGAAAATTTTGCATCCATATATTGTCAAAATTAATATTGTTTTTCATATTTAAAACATTCGTTTAAAATTTAATCAACATCAATTTTGTTAATTGTTCATAATATTTGCTTTTCGCACATGTTTTTGTGGATAAATGTTTGACAAAACACTAGTTATTATAATTAAAGAAATGATACTTTAGTTTATCNTAAAAATATAAAAAATAAAGATTATGAGTGAAGAGAGTGGTGAAAGGATNATTCCTGTTAGTATTGAGGATGAAATGAAGACAGCTTACATTGATTATTCAATGTCGGTAATTGTTTCTAGAGCCCTTCCTGATGTAAGAGATGGTTTAAAACCTGTTCATAGAAGAGTTCTTTACGGAATGCTTGAACTTGGAGTAAGATCTAATAGTTCTTTTAGGAAATCAGCAAGAATTGTTGGAGANGTCTTGNGAAAATACCACCCACATGGTGATTCTTCTGTTTACGATACNATGGTCAGAATGGCTCAGTACTGGTCTTTAAGATATCCACTGGTAGATGGTCAAGGTAATTTNGGTTCTGTTGATGGAGATAGTCCTGCTGCTATGCGATATACTGAAGCAAGACTTAAAAAAACTGCTGAAGAATTACTTTCAGATTTAGAAAAGGATACTGTTGATTTTTCACCCAATTTTGATGATTCTCTCAGTGAACCATCTGTGTTGCCAACNAGAATACCTAATTTATTAGTTAATGGATCATCTGGAATTGCTGTTGGTATGGCTACNAATATGGCCCCTCACAATTTGACAGAAGTTATAGATGGTACGATAGCATTNATNAATAATAAAGAAATTGACATAGATGGATTAATGGAATTTATAAAAGCTCCTGATTTTCCTACCGGGGGGACTATTTATGGTTATGAGGGTGTAAAAAATGCTTTTCATGAGGGAAAGGGTAGAATTGTGATGAGAGCAAAAGCCACTATTGAAGAAATTAGGGAAAATAGAGAAGCAATAATAGTNACTGAAATTCCATACCAAGTAAATAAAGCTGACATGATACAAAAAACAGCTGCTTTGGTNAATGAAGGCAAGCTCGTTGGTATTTCAGAAATTAGAGACGAATCAGACAGAAACGGAATGAGAATTGTATACGAAATTAAAAGAGATGCAATTCCTAACGTTGTTTTAAATAAATTATTTAAGTATACATCTCTACAGACTTCATTTTCAGTTAATAACATTGCTTTAGTAAATGGTAGNCCAGTTGTTTTAAATTTAAAAGATTTAATTGTTCATTTCGTAGACCATAGACATGAGGTGGTTATTAGAAGATCGAAATTTGAGCTTAAAAAAGCAGAAGATAGAGCACATATATTAGAAGGTTTAATTATCGCATCTGATAATATTGATGAGGTTATAGTCTTAATAAGAGGGTCAAAAAANCCAGATGAAGCCAGAGAAAAATTGATGAGTAAGTTTAAATTATCTGAAATTCAATCTAAGGCAATTGTTGAAATGAGGTTAAGACAATTAACAGGCTTAGAACAAGATAAATTNAGAGCAGAATATAACGATTTATTGAAAGTTATTGAAGATTTAAAAGACGTTCTTAACAGAGAAGATAGAAGAATGGATATNATTAAGACTGAATTGGAAGAAGTAAAGAAAAAATTTGGTGATGAAAGAAGATCAATCATTGAATATTCTGCCAATGAAATGAAGATTGAGGATTTAATTCCAAATGAAGAAGTTGCAATTACAATTTCTCATGCTGGATATATAAAAAGAACTAACCTTAATGAATATAAAGTACAAAATAGAGGTGGAGTAGGATCTAAAGGNTCTGCTACACGAGATAAAGATTTNTTACAAGAATTATTTGTAGCAACTAACCATAACTGGCTATTGATTTTCACNGAAAAAGGAAAATGTTTTTGGATGCGTATTTTTGAAGTCCCAGANGGTAATAAGTCAGCTAAAGGTCGAGCTATTCAAAACCTTATCAATATTGAANAAGACGATAAAGTAAAAGGCTATGTGGTTGTTAAAGATTTAAAAGATGAAGAGTATACGTNTAATAATTATATTATTATGTGTACCAAAAAAGGAATCATNAAAAAAACAAGTTTAGANGCTTATTCTAGGCCAAGAACTAATGGAATTAATGCTATTGGNATTAGAGAAGGAGATGAATTACTAGAGGCTAAATTAACAAACGGAGAAAGTGAAATTTTGATGGCAATTAAATCGGGTAGAGCTATTAGATTTAATGAATCCAAAGTTCGTTCAATGGGNAGAACCGCATCTGGAGTTAGAGGAATTACTTTANCTGAGGAAGATGAAGTAATTGGAATGGTATGTGCTCAAGATTTTTCTAGAACTATTATGGTTGTCTCTGAAAATGGATATGGAAAGAGAACTTTACTTAACGATCCAGAAACAAACGAACCAATTTATAGGGTAACTAACAGGGGTGGAAAAGGAGTTAAAACATTAAATGTTACAGAAAAAACAGGTAATTTAATTGCTATTAAATCTGTTACTGATGATGATGATTTAATGATTATAAATAAATCTGGATTAACAATAAGAATGCACGTNGCGGATATAAGATCTCAAGGAAGAGCTACTCAAGGAGTTAAATTAATAAACCTTAAAGGAAAAGACCAGATTGCAGCCGTTGCAAAAGTAGAAAAAGACGAAGAAGTGGNTTTGATAGATGAAAATATGGAACTAATTGAAAATTTANCTACTGATATTTCAGAAAATCNAACAGATTCTAACGATCTTTCAACGGATGNGTCTAACGATGATTCAACNAACGATAACGAATAATANATAAACAATGAAAAAATACTTTATTTTAGGAAATTTTATTATTTTAAACTTAATTGGAAGTNCTCAAAAGCTTCAGTTAACTGAAGCTGCTACTGAGTTTAGGAATAATTATAATAGTTCATGGATTTCAATTCCAGATTCTATTTTAAGGTCTATTCAATTAGNAAAAAATACACCAATATTACTTAAAGCAAAAAAAGCAATTGATGAGTCTTATGCTAAACAATTANAAACACCATTTGTAAAGTCCAAAGACGAAACTAAAATGCATTTTTACAGAGGGGTAATTTATTTAGATTATTGGATGATGTCTTCCTATAATTCCTCAATTTTTAACGAAGTTTCGGCTTATGGTGAAGAAAAAATGAAGGAAGCTACCTTTATTTCTTTTTCTAAATGCTTAGAGTTAGACACTAAAAAACAATGGACTTCAGATATTAAAAACAAGATGATGACTTATAGAAATCAATCTATTAATGTTGGCGTTGATAATTTTATTAAGAAGAATTATGATAATGCTTTTAGCTCCTTTAAAATGGCTATTGAAATGTATAATGTNTTATCTCTAACAGATACTCTTGCTATGATTAATGCAGCTTTATCCTCTGAGAAATTGAAAAAAACAGACGAAGCTTTTAAATATTATAAAATGTGTGCAGATAATAATTATGGTAAGGGGGCAGAGATGTACCAATCTATGATTAGAGTACTTAATGCAAGNGAGGTGAAAGATGAAGAACAAATTTTAAATATAATTGCTGAAGGAAAAAAAAGATATCCTAAAGATTACGTTCTAAATATTGAAGAATTTAATTATTGGTATTCTAAAGGCAATAATGAAAAAGCTCAATTAGCTCTTGAAAACGCAATTGAATCTAACCCAACTAATAAAATTCTACATTTCAATATTGGAGTTACTTATGATAATATTTCTAATAAATACCACGATGAAAATAAACATGAAATTGCTTTTCAATATATGAATAAAGCTATCAGAGGTTATGAAAATGCTATTAAATTAGATAGTAGTTATGTAGATGCATATTATAATCTTGGTGCTCTATATTATAANCAATCAATTACTTATAAATCAGTAGCTGGAGACTATTCAGGCGATAAATACGAGTCTGAAATGAAAAAAGCCGATGATATGCTNAAAAAAGCAATTCCNTTATTAGAGAGGGTTTTATCTTTTTCGCCTAATGATAAATCAACTCTTAAAGTACTTAAAAGCTTGTATTTTAACCTAGACGACATGGAAAACTATTCGAGNATTAAGAAAGAACTTGAGTCTCTCTAAATTCATCCAAAATTTGATTACTCTTCTATGAACCATTACGGTAATATTAGAAAGATGCTTTCTGANCTTAAAGATGAAGTAGAGTATGCTTTACCTCTTTACGAATCTACAATTCCTTCCTTAAAAGTAGATTTAAACGATTTAATAGGAAGCACTATTAAAATCTCTTTTTCTGGAACAATAAACTGCGTTGTTACGGGNAAGAAAATTAGAAAAGCTTATGGTGAAGGTATGTCTTACGATGCNTTTAAATCCTCTCCTTTAGCAGTAGAAAGTATCATTCGACCAGAATTAAGTAAAATTCATCTAGGAGTTGCTCTAAGAGATTACGATTGGGAAATGGAACACCATATGAAACCACATGTTGTTTATTTGTCTAAAACATCTGGAAATAAGGTAGGTGTTACCAAAGAAAGTCAAATTCCAACACGATGGATTGACCAAGGTGCTCTACAAGCACTTATTATAGCAAGAGTTCCTTACAGACAAGCTGCAGGTGCCATAGAAATTTCATTAAAAAAACATGTTAGTGATAAAACCAACTGGAGAAAAATGCTTCAAAATGAAATTAATCAAGATTCTTTAGTTTCTCTTAGAGATGAATTATTCCATTATGTAGATGAAGAATTTAAACAGTATTTAGTAAAAGATGAAAGCTTATATGATATTAATTTTCCCGTAATAAAATATCCTGAAAAAGTAAATTCTTTAACTTTAGATAAAGTTCCAGAAATCGAAGAAAAATTAGTAGGAATTAAAGGTCAATATTTATTATTTGAAAATGACTTAGTTTTTAATGTAAGAAGACATTCTGGTTATTTAATAGAATTTTCATATTGAAATAATTAACCTGTAACAACTTATTTATTATTAGTTTTTATATATTTAAAAAAAAGATCAATTATGTCATATTTAGTAAAAGTTCAAAATTTTTTCTTAAAAAACGATCCAGAACGCTATTACTTAGCCAAAAGAATAACCAGAACCTTCAGAGGAGATGAAGATGTTATTATGGCTAGATTAGAAGAGATTTATGCTAAAGGAGGACCTGAAAAACTAAAAGTTAAAGATCTTGCTAACTCAGAAATAGTTTTAGAATCTATTTCTGATTCTGCATTGCCTAAAAAAAGTAAAAAGAAATTATTTATAATTGTTGGTTTAATATTGGCATTAGGTGGTGGTGGTTTTGGCCTCTATTTGACAATGGGTAGTGATGAAAGTCACGATGAAGAATCACACTCTCCTGAAGTTCATGCCTCAGATTCAACTCATAATGAAAATTCACATCAACCATCAAAAACTATTGAAGAAATAGAAGATGAAATAGACCAAGCAGAAAAAGATTCTGTTGCAGAAGACATAATTGATGCTGCAGAAGCTATTCAACTTATTCGCTAGTTATGGATTTAATTTGTGTGGATCTTGGTTTCTTAATTCGATTTCATCCTTTACATATTCTATTTTTAAAGAAATAGCATATAATAGTTTGTCTTTTTTTTGCAACCATATTTGAGAATCTTTCCAAGAGTCTGCACTTCTAGCAAAGTGAAATAATAAATCAAATCCATTTTTTTTAAGAAATTCCAAAGCTGAGTCTTTTCCTTCAATTCCCTCAATAGTGGCAAGTAGATGACCATAATTATTATCCAGCAACCATTTCCTAGATTTTTTGTCGTTTAAAATAGCAAAACAAAATATACCCAATTCTTTGTAGGGACTTCGAATTAAGAAATCTCTAAATTCAATATTTCCTCCAATAGCTTCTCTCCAAGCAATTAATACTTTGCTAGGGTACTCCAATTGTTTTAGAATTATTTTTTTAGTTTTTTTATCACTCATTATTTCAATAAACCTTTTAACATAATTCTTATAATATCTTGAGCAGCTTCAGAAATGATTGTTCCTGGACCAAATACAGCAGCAACTCCCATATCAAAAAGTAATTGGTAATCTTTTTTTGGAATAACTCCACCAACTATAATCATTATATTTTCTCTGTTATTTTTTTTCAGTTCTTCTAGTAATTCTGGAATTAAGGAAAGATGCCCAGCTGCTAGGGTAGAAACTCCAATAATATGAACATCATTTTCAATGGCACTTTTAGCTACTTCTTTTGGTGTTTGAAATAGAGATCCAATATCTACATCAAAACCAATATCTGCAAAAGATGTAGCAACAATTTTTGCTCCTCTATCGTGACCATCTTGTCCCATTTTAGCAATCATTATTCTAGGTCGTCTTCCAACAATTGATTCAAACTCTTTAGCGAGTTCTAAAGCTTTTATATATTTTTCATCTTCCATAATTTCTTTAGAATATACACCAGAAATACTTCTTACAGTAGCTTTGTATCTTCCAAATTCTTTTTCTAAGGCAGAAGATATTTCCCCTAAAGTTGCTCTTTCTTTGGCAGCTCTTATTGTAATTTCTAGTAAGTTTCCAGTGTTATTTTTTGCAGCTAATGATAATTCTTCTAAAATTTTGTTTACTTTTTCTTGATCTCGTTCCGATTTAATTTTAGAAATTCTATTGATTTGATTTTCTTTTACTTTTTTGTTGTCAATTTCTAAAATATCCACCTGTTTATCATCAAGAGACTTATAGGCATTTAAACCAACAATTATCTCTTTCCCGCTATCAATATTTGCCTGTCTTTTTGCAGCTGCTTCTTCAATTCTCATTTTAGGTATTCCCAATTCAATAGCTTTGGTCATTCCCCCTTGACTTTCCACCTCTTGAATTAATTCCCATGCCTTATTTGCTATATCATTTGTTAGTTTTTCTATATGATGAGAACCTCCTAATGGATCAATAGTATTACATATTTTATTTTCATTTTGAATAAAAATTTGAGTGTTTCTTGCGATTCTAGCTGCATTTTCACTAGGAAGTGCTATGGCTTCATCTAAAGAATTGGTATGTAAGGATTGTGTTCCACCTAATATAGCAGCCATTGCCTCAATATATGTTCTAGCAATATTATTATATGGATCATTTTTAGATAGACTCCATCCTGAAGTTTGACAATGGGTTCTTAGAGCCATTGATTTTGGATTTTTTGGATTGAATTTATTAACAATCTTTGCCCACAACATTCTAGCAGCTCTCATTTTTGCAATTTCTTTAAATTGATTCATTCCAATTCCCCAGAAAAAAGAAAGTCTTGGGGCAAATTCATCAATATCTAANCCAACTTCAATTCCTTTTTTTATATATTCTAATCCGTTTGCTAAAGTGTANGCCAATTCTATTTCTGCATTTGCACCTGCTTCATGCATATGGTAACCAGAAATGCTTATAGGATTAAATTTTGGCATATTTTTCGAAGTAAATTTGAATATATCACCAACAATTCTCATACTTTCTTTTGGAGGGTAGATGTAAGTATTTCTAACCATGAACTCTTTAAGAATATCATTTTGAATGGTGCCAATTAGTTTTTCTAATTCGATATTTTGTTCCATTGCAGTCACTATATAAAATGCCATTATTGGAAGTACAGCTCCATTCATAGTCATTGAAACNGACATTTTATCTAAAGGTATTTTATCAAATAATATCTTCATGTCCTCCACAGAATCAATTGCAACNCCTGCTTTTCCAACATCTGCAGAAACTCTCTCATGATCAGAATCATATCCTCTATGNGTAGCTAAATCAAATGCTACTGAAAGTCCCTTCTGACCAGCATTTAAATTTTTTCTATAAAATAGATTTGATTTTTCTGCAGTTGAAAATCCAGCATATTGTCTTATGGTCCAAGGTCTTGTTAAATACATNGAGGAGTAGGGCCCTTTTAGAAATGGAGCAACTCCAGCTATGAAATTTTCATGTCCAAATGATGTTTCATTTAAATTGTAAATGTCTAANTCAATATTTTTATAAGATACTCTTTCCATTTCAATTTTTAATAAATTCTTTCAAATTACTATTTTTTAAATTTTTTAGTAATCCACCNTTTTCTTCAATTTGTTTTAATATTTTCCATGCTTTTTGGGCCATTTTAAAGGATATTTGTTCAATTACATGAGCACCTTTAGTTACGTCATTAAGAATATTAATTTGACTTTCTTNATTTAATATTAAAGGAATATTTGTAGCTATTTTCTTCCAATAATTTTCTTTAGAGAGCAATAGTGAATCTGAAAGAACAAAAGAATTAGCTCCTCCAATAAAACTGCTCATGGCAGTTGAAGTAATGGATAAAATTCTAAAGTATTCACTTTGGTCTTTTAATATTTGAGGATTCACTGAAGTTTCAATAATNACATTGGCTTTTATACTATGAATTTTAAGAACTTGGTTNATTATGGATTTGATAGCTTTTNGTTTTGAAATATTTTCTAAAAAACTATTATCTAAGAAGGATTTAAGAATNATTTTTTTTGGAATTTCTATATTGTTCTTTTTATGAATTTCTATAATTTCATTTAAATATGCCCCTGTTAATGCAATTTCTGATGAATGATTGTTAAAAAAAAGATGTCTGCTGGATATTTCTACATAAATACATTTGAAATTTGTATTTAAATTACTTTTGAAATGATGTTGATAATCTGTTAAATCTATATAATTATTATTTCCATTTAATCCATTTATTATTTTTGTTAACAAAGACATTCTAATGGACCCTTTCAAATTAGGATTTGAATTTATCCAATNTGTCCAAGAAGATATATCTTCTNTTGAAGCATTGTGACTTAACATAATATGGTTATAAATTATGTCANTCATTACATTTTTAAAAATAGAATCAGCATAATTAATACCATTAATATAAATGCTATTTATTCCATCTTTTAATCTGTTTAATATTTGAGAGTTTATGTTTTTTTCTTCCTCGAAATCCCAACCTATTTCTGAAAGTTTATCTTTTTTATCACTATTAAGTGCTGATATAGATTTGCTGAAAGTATTTATATTACCATACTCAGTTTTCCAATGAAAATCTTGGGCAGTTTTNTCTGATGAATCGTCTAAAACTTTCTTAATCCACTGATCTTCACTCGANGCATTAAATTCTGACCAAAGACTCATTTTTTTTTATTATTTAAATATAAGGATAGATATTCATTAAAACTTATGAAATATTTAATTTGGTTTTAGTTTGGAGATAATACTATTAATTTCATTAAAGGATTTTGAACTATCTAAGTTTTCTATCCATTGGTAGCTTAAATCTTTTTTAAACCATGTCATTTGCCTTTTGGCGTATTTTTTTGTATTTCTCTTAATTAGATTTATTGCTTCTTGTTTGGTGGAATCACCATTAAAAAAATTAAATATTTCTTTGTATCCAACTGTATTTAGTGCATTTAATTTTTTCTTATCTATTAAGTTTTCCACTTCCTGAAATAATCCATTTTTAACCATATNGTCAACTCTTTTTTCAATATTTATTTCTAGTTGCTTTTTATCAATGTGTAATAAAAACTTTAANATCTTAAAAGAACGTATCTTTTTCTCNGATGTTAATAAACTAGAGTAAGGTTTTGAAGTAATNCTACAAACCTCTAGTGCTCTTATCAAACGTTGAGAATTTCTCAAATCTATATTATTGTAATGCTTTGGATCTAAGATTTTTAAATTTTCTTGTAAATACTCAATTCCATTTTCTTTTAGTTCTAAATTCAAACGATTTCTAACAGNTANATCTTTAGGTAAATTATCTAANCCNCTACAAACAGCATCAATATACATTCCTGANCCACCTACTAAAAATGCAATTTTTTGTTTTGTAAAGTANTCTTCTAANTNNNTAATAATNTCTTTTTCGTAATCTCCAGCAGAATATGGTTCTTCAATGCTNTTGTTATTTATAAAATAATGAGNNACTTCNTTCAACTCANCTAAAGANGGCTTTGCAGTTCCNATNGANATTTCTCTATAAAACTGACGNCTATCACAAGAGAAAATAGAGCTNTTTTNATTTTTTGCCAATTCAATTGANAACTTGGTTTTACCAACAGCTGTAGGACCTGCAANAACAATTAACAANGGTTTTTCTTTTTCCGTANTCAANNTAATTAANAAAAATAGTTCAACAAATTTTCAAAGTATTCAGTAAGATTTCAANGGGATGATTAAATTTGTGNATGAGTAAAAACTTGCTGATACTTGATTTTGGTTCTCAATATACNCAATTGATNGCTANAAGAGTNAGAGAACTTAATGTATATTGTGAAATCCATCCCTNCAATAAGATTCCNNACAATTTTAATTTTANTGCTGTNATACTTTCTGGAAGTCCATGTTCAGTCAATCAAAATGATGCTCCCCATCNTAAATTNGAATCCTTNAATAAAACAATGCCNATATTAGGTNTTTGTTATGGTGCNCAATATNTAGTNAAACATTTTGGNGGAGTTGTNGAAAGTTCNANTAAAAGAGAATANGGAAGAGCCAATCTTTCTTTTTTTNATATTNAAANCCCATTATTTGAAAATGTAAANCCTAATTCTCAAGTTTGGATGTCNCACGGAGANACAATTAAAAATTTNNCTNCTAANTTTAATAAAATTGCATCNACNTNTGATGTTGAAAATGCAGCTTTNCATNTAGATGNAAGTTNTATNTATGGTCTTCAATTTCATCCTGAAGTATTTCATAGCACAGACGGTTTACAAATCATTAAAAACTTTGTTNTTAATATTTCTCAATGTTCTNCAGATTGGACNCCNGATTCATTTGTGGATTCTTCNATTTCAANTATTAAAAATCAAGTTGGTNATCAAAAAGTTGTNNTAGGTTTATCTGGAGGAGTAGATTCTAGTGTTGCTGCTTTGCTTTTACATAAGGCANTAGGAGATAATTTACACTGTATTTTTGTAGANAATGGTTTGCTAAGNAAAAATGAATTTNNAGATGTTTTAAAACAATACGAATCTTTAGGATTAAATATNAAAGGAGTTGATGCAAAAGAAGAGTTTTANAAATCNTTAANAGGTCTTTCAGATCCTGAATTAAAAAGAAAAGCGATTGGCAAAACATTTATNGATGTTTTTGATAGNGAAGCCAGTAGNATTAAAGACGTAGANTGGTTGGCTCAGGGAACAATTTATCCAGACATCATTGAATCAGTNTCTGTTAATGGACCNTCAGTTACNATAAAATCNCATCATAATGTTGGAGGATTACCNGATTATATGAAATTAAAAATAATTGAACCTTTAAAATCTTTATTTAAGGACGAGGTTAGAANAGTNGGNGCTTCTCTTGATTTGCCAAAACAAATTTTAAGNAGACATCCTTTCCCAGGTCCTGGATTNGNTATAAGAATTCTAGGAGAAATAACAGAAAGTAAAATAAANATNCTTCAANAAGTNGANCATATATTTATAAGTGGATTAAAAGAATTTAAAATTTACGATGATNTNTGGCAAGCAGGAGCAATTTTTCTTCCTGTTCAATCTGTTGGAGTAATGGGNGATGANAGAACTTATGANAATGCTGTAGCTCTNAGAGCTGTTTCTTCTACNGATGGAATGACTGCAGATTGGTNTCATTTACCTCATGAGTTTTTAGCCAAAATTTCCAATAGAATNATTAACAATGTAAAAGGAATAAATAGAGTAACTTACGATATAAGTTCCAAACCACCTGCTACNATTGAATGGGAATAAATAATTTAACATATAGATTCTTATTANTTTTCTTAGCAGTATTTTTTCTAACTAATCTAANTGCTCAAGACANTTCGATTGTAAAATTTACTTTTCATACAGTTTCNAAAGGGGAAACGAGTTATGGAATTGCTAAAAAATATCAAATTGATTTANATGAATTTTTTATCTATAACCCTGATGCATCAAAAGGTTTNTCAAAAGGGGATACCTTGAANATTCCTATNAAAACNTTTATTANTNAAACAAAAGATAATGAAATTGAATCTNNNNTAAAAATACANAAAGTTTTGTCAGGAGAAACGCTATGGTCAATTGCTAAAATTTATGGTGTAAAATTATCAACAATTAAAGNCTANAATAAATTATCAACCAATGAATTATCAGAATCTCAATTGTTNTTAATTCCAAATCTNCAATCNGATACAANNAATATTGTNCAACCACTATTTAAGCATGTAGATCATCCTTTNCTTAAAAAGTGTGATACTCTAATTATTCATAAAGTTAAAAAGAAAGAAACNTTATACTCNATTTCAAANAAATATGNAATTGGTTTAGATAAAATANTNAAAAACAATCCTTTTNTAAATGATTTTGNACTNAAAAATAACCAAGAACTGAAAATTNTTCTAAGAATTAAAGATTGTATTGAAGATTCTANAAAAAATGAAAATGACTCTNNAGATCTTTTTCCCAGNAGTATTTATNATCAAAAAACTTTAAGAGTTTCNTTAGTATTGCCATTTTTTANTAATANATCNGATTCAATTATTGNANACTGNCCAGAAAANANGAANTGCNNAATTGANNAAATTTCTANAAATTCCTTTCAAATATATAATGGANTTAAAATTGCTCTTCTTGATNTAAAAGATTTAGGATANAATCTTGAATTAAATTTATTNGATAGTAAATATGATACCAACACTATNAAAGAAATATTTCAAGACACTTTATTNAAATCATCTAATTTAATAATAGGTCCTTTGTTNTCTNAAAATATTAAAATGATGAGAATNTTTTCCAAGAATNTCCATATTCCTATGATATCTCCATATANTATTCCTAGTAAAGCNCTTTTTAATTATCCAGATTTATTTAAAATTCAANCATCAAGATCTACCCAGTCTAAACAGATGGCAAAATATATTAAGAATTNTAAANANCATTACAACATATTATTATTANGTGATATTGAAGATAATAAGAGTAAGGTTTANNGNANTATTTTTTCNGATNTTTATAACGATACTAGTTATTTATTNAAGGATTCTTTAAAGCCANTAGACTCAATTTTACCAANCTTACTTAANAGGGGAGATGATTGGACTCATTTNTTNGATAAATTGTCTAATAAAAAAAGNAATCTNATTGTAATAACTTCAAATAAAGTTCCATTTTTAACNTATGCATTTAATNAANTAATAGAATTTTCTAATTCTCAAAATCATTACAAANCCGATTTTGAAATTTTTGGTTTTGAAGATTTATATAGAATNAAGACTATAGATNTTNTTTACAAAAACAAGTTTAATTTACATTTTGTTTCTAAAGGAATTCCTAATCTTAATTCTATNANAATAGTAGAGTTTAAAGATAAATACAGNGATNTTTTTTCTGCAGAACCTNCCAAATATTCTTNCTTGGGATACGATATTGTNAAATCTATTTTTATGAAAATTTACCCNGAAAAATTAAATTCTGANAGTTATTATCAAGGATTACTCAATNANGTGTTTTACAATAGAATTGATTTGGGTAGCGGTTCTGAAAATANCNTAGTNAACTTTTACANNATTAAAGATTACAANTTAATNCAAATTCCTNAAGATTGAAGAAATTAATTTACATTCTGGNAATTTCATTTANTTTTTTTGTGGTCTATTTAATTTTTCCATTTATTAATCTTTTNATCAACAGNGAAAAAAAAGAGATATTATCCGATACNAATAAAGTTATTTTAAAAATTCAAGAAGATTTATCCTTCTCNGAAATTGGAGATTATTTAGTTAGTAAAGATCTTTTATTAAGTTCCAAAACAATCAACCAACTTATTGANTTTAAAAANTNCGAAAATAATACNCTTAAAAAGGGAAAATATATAATTCAAACAAAATGGTCNAATAACAAATTAGTTAATCAGCTGTTTTTAATGAGAAATNAACATGTTGTAGACTTATANATTCCATCTGTTAGAANTNTAGAAATTTTGTGTGGNAGACTNTCTTTACAATTAGAATTAGATTCNGCTAAACTATTGCATCTNTTTCAAGATNAAAATATTCAAGAGAAATTTGGGTTTAATTCTTATANTTTCTCTTCTATNGTAATNCCTAATACNTATGAAGTATTNACAAATATTTCTGAAAATAAGTTAATTGAATTTNTTGCAANTAAATANAAAAGTTTTTGGAATAAAGAAAGAATNGANAAGGCCAATGAATTAGGCTATAGTCAATCTNAAATTANNATTNTTGCATCTATTGTTCAAATGGAACAGCAGATAAAATTTGATGAACATTCTAANATTGCAGGCCTTTATATAAATAGACTTAAAAGTAATATGAAACTNCAAGCAGATCCAACTGTTAAGTTTGCNTTGAAAATGCCNAATTTAAGAAGATTGTATTACAAGCATTTGNAAGTTGATTCTCCTTACAATACTTATAAATATAAGGGTTTGCCACCAGGNCCAATATGTATTGTAGANCCNAGAGTAATTGATGCAGTTTTAAANTATTCTAAACATGATTATNTCTTCATGTGTGCCAAACCATCTTATTCTGGATATCATAATTTTTCATCTANCAANAAAGANCATGAAAAANATAAAAAGTTNTATACCNNNTGGTTATCNTNAGAGNNAATCAATTAATTAAAAGTCCAATTATTANACTTATAGAACTACATCCAAANCAGCTAATTGCAATTACTTTAAGCTGACTGTCCAGTAATTTCATGTCTTGATATTTATTCAATAGTTTTAGATGTCGTACCACAAAAACTAACGGAAACATGGAAATTATGTAGTAATAATTATTGGTAAAAAGAAGAATTATAATAAGTGATATAATTGCTAGAAATAGTAATGAAAAATGATATTTTTTAGATTTTTTCATTCCCATTTTTACTACTAAAGTTACTTTGTTATTTTTTTTATCATTTTCATAATCTCTCATGTTATTTAAATTTAGAACTCCACAACTCATAAGACCAGTAAATAATGCACCAGGAAGAGTTATCCAGTGAAAGTTTTTAGTAAATAAATAATAACTACCAATTACTCCTATCATTCCAAAGAAAATAAAAACCGATAAATCTCCATAGGCTTTATAGCCATAAGCAGATTTACCTACAGTATATTTTATAGCAGCTATAATTGAGATAATTCCAAAAAATAGAAAGATTAATATTTTAAATATATCTTTCTGAAATACACTAAAAATTAGGTAAAGTCCAACTATTAAAGTGGTAATACTTAAAATCATAATTGCTAATTTCATATGGGACTTAGAGATTTTTCCAGATTGTACCATTCTCTCTTCTCCAGTTCTTTTTTTATCTGCTCCTTTTATTGCATCACCATAATCATTGGCAAAATTGGATAATATTTGAAGTAATAGAGTAGTAGCAAGGGTNAGAAAAAGCACTTTAAAGGATANTTCTNTATGGTTAATTATCACTAATGAAGAAGANAATAGAATACAAGAAANTGCTAAAGGGAGTGTTCTTANTCTAGCTGCTTTAATCCAATATTTAATTTTCACTANTCTAAANGTATTATCTTTTTCTTTNNCCAGGGTTNTTNTGTTGNTTTTTTCTTTCNGATTGTATTTTTTTAAATTCTTTNCNTGCTTGGTAANANTTTGCTANTTTTTGAATNGGAANTANTTCNTTAAATTTTTCATGGTATTTNANTAAAATATCTACTTTTTCTTTACCCATTTGNATTNTANCATCCATCATNTCTTCTAATTCTTTATCNGAAANNTCNTCTATNTTTTTATNTTTNAANATNATTNTACNNTGAGCATTTTTATNTNTAAGATCTTTTAACTCATTNTCCATCTNATTTACTATAGGCCAAAANACTNTAGATTCTTCNATATTTAAATTCATTTTTGCAGTGAAAAATGCAATTTTTCGAGATTCTCTATTTTCTTTTTNTTGATTTGAATTATTGTTTTCACTTTGAGCTNTAATTAATGAAGACATNAAACATATTAAAACANCNACAATTANTTTTTTTAGTTCANTTAAAATTTTCATATTTTCTNTATTTAAANNCATAATTTATNTTACTTGATTATTTTACATAAAAATCTATTATTTTCTCTTTAAAACACGATGTGTTGCTTTAATAATATCTGAAGAATGTAACCCATATTTTTTCATTAGATCAGCTGGTTTTCCACTTTCTCCAAATTTATCATTAACTGCNACAAATTCCATTGGAACTGGATCNTTATTAGCTAGTAATTGTGCTATTGATTCTCCCATTCCNCCAGCAACTTGATGTTCCTCTGCAGTTACAACACATTTTGTTTTAGCTACTGANCTTAAAATGCTTTCATTATCCAAAGGTTTAATNGTATGAATATTAATTAATTCAACGGATAAACCTTCTTTTGCTAAAGTTTGTACAGCTTCTACAGCTTCCCATACTAAGTGACCAGTTGCAAAAACAGAAACATCAGTACCANCTTGAAGTAATAAAGCTTTGCCAATTTCAAATGGAGTNTTTTCAGGTATAAAGATAGGAACNTTTGGTCGACCAAATCTTAAATATACAGGACCATTATAATCTGCAATAGCAATAGTTGCAGCTTTAGTTTGGTTATAGTCACAAGGGTTAATAACTGTCATTCCAGGAAGCATTTTCATCATACCAATGTCTTCTAATACTTGGTGAGTTGCTCCATCTTCTCCTAAGGTTAATCCAGCATGAGAAGCACAAAGTTTTACATTTTTTCCTGAGTAAGCTATTGATTGTCGAACTTGGTCAAAAACTCTACTAGTAGAAAAATTTGCAAATGTCCCCGTAAATGGAATTTTACCACCTATGGTCATTCCTGCAGCAATTCCCATCATATTAGCTTCAGCAATTCCTACTTGAAAAAACCTGTCTGGAAATTGATCTTTAAAGTCATTCATTTTTAATGACCCGGTAAGATCTGCGCAAAGAGCAACTACATTTGGNTTTTTTTTTCCAAGTTGAGTGAGACCATCTCCAAATCCTGATCTTGTGTCTTTATTTCCTAAAATTTCAAAATTCATTTTATAAGTTTATTTTGATGTTTTGTCCTGAATCTATTCTAAATTCTTTAATTATTGTNTTGGCAGTGCTTTNAGATTTTATATTTCGAAAACTAATAAAGTATTTTCCAGGTTGAATATTCAANTTTTCAATAGTCATGTCATTATCAAAATCATATAACCAAATATTTTTACCATCTTTTTTNAAAAAAAGTGCAGCNGGTCCATTAGATTTATTTAATTCAATGGTTCCAAAATGAGGAATTATTANNTCTGTTATTTGACTTTGATTAATTTTAATATTATCNAATTTTATNNTTGGNAGTGTTAGTATTTCTAAATTATAATTGCCTACTAAGTATTTTTTAGTTGTGTTCATTTTATGAACGTTTATNATAGAGGANTCCTTNTTANTTTTAANCAAGCAGTTAATAGTAGTATATTTATTTANTGAACCTTGNATCTTTAAATTAAGCTCTCCCATTGGGGTATCNGCATCTATAATGTTATGTTTCCCAGGAATTAGTTTAATTCCTTTTACTANAACTTCTGGAACAGTATGTACGACAAGTTTATAANTGTAAAGGGGATCTAAGGCAATAGTATCGGGGATTTGAAACCTGTTTAAAGTATGCATGTATGTATATAATAATTGATCATTTTTATCATTGTAAAAACTCATAGTAACATTAGTTTCTTNAGGTAGATTTCTAAGGTTATTTAAATTTATTTGAACTGTTGTGTTATTTAAAGCTTGACTTATTACAAACTTTAAAACGCTCTTAAAAGAATCTTGGTTTTCAGCACTCAAAAATTCTCCAATACATTGAAACTTGCTTAGGTAAGAAGTGTCTAGTCCAAGTCCTATTATAAAAGGTTTAAGTTTAATCTTTTTTTCTTTAAGGGCAATTGCAACAGCACATGGATCTTCATCNCAAGCCTCTATACCGTCAGTTAATAAAATAATAAAATTTCTACAATTTTCGCAATCNGGAAAATCCTCTGCAGAGTATTCTAAAGATCTTGCTATTGGGGTTGTCCCTTTTGGTTTTAAAGCTCTAATTTTATTTATTATTTTGATATGATTCNCCTTGGCATCTGCAAATGGAACTTCTAATTTAGTATCAGAACAGTCTTGCTTTCCTGCACTAATTTTAGTTTGGTGTCCATACATTCTTAATGCTATTTCCACGTTTTCAAGCATTTTCAAACTGTCTATAGTTCTTATCATTAGTTGCTTGGCAATAGTTATTTTACTACTATTTNCCCATTGAGAATTCATACTATTGGATCCATCAAAGATGAATAGAATTCTAATTTTATCATCTTCATTTTGACTCATTCCATTAACGCTANTACAAAAACTTAATAGTATTAATAGAGATATTTTAAAATAAAGATTCATAGATTNTAATTTAAATTTTAAAGTATTAATAGTCTCCTAGAGNCTCA
The DNA here is from genome assembly GCA_002713405.1 of Crocinitomicaceae bacterium. Lineage (GTDB taxonomy): Bacteria > Bacteroidota > Bacteroidia > Flavobacteriales_D > Parvicellaceae > MED-G20. Next base: position 42,061 of record PAST01000021.1, read on the forward strand.
ACTTGCTGATTTAACGCTATTTCTAATTGCTCATCATTNGGAGCAACACCATGCCATTTATGAGAACCCGTCATATAATCAATTCCATAACCCATTTCAGTTTTCATTATAATCATTATAGGTTGCTTTTNTCTTGTTAAGCNTTTTGCTGTTTCTAAAGTTGCTATAATNTCTTGAAGGTTATTCCCGTTACATTTTAAAGTCTTCCATCCAAACGCATTCCATTTATCTTCTAAACTTCCAAGAGAAAGAACATCATCTACATCACCATCTATTTGTCTTCCATTAAAATCAATAGTAGAAATTAAATTATCTACTTTTTTTGCTGAAGCATACATAGCAGCCTCCCAAATTTGTCCTTCTTGAAGTTCACCATCTCCATGAAGTGTNAAAACCAAACCAGGGTCATTATTTAATTTCTTAGTAGTNGCAGCACCAATTGCTACACTCAAACCTTGTCCTAAAGAACCACTTGCAATTCTAANACCNGGCAAACCTTCATGAGTAGTTGGGTGTCCTTGAAGTCTTGAATCAATTTTTCTAAAAGTATTGAGCTCTTTTACTGGGAAGTATCCAGTTCTAGCCAAAACAGAGTAAAATACAGGAGAGATATGTCCGTTAGAAAGAAAAAATAAATCTTCATTTTCACCATTCATAGAGAAATTAGAATTATGGTTCATGATAACTTTATAGATTGCAGTAAAGTACTCTACACATCCAAGTGAGCCTCCAGGGTGACCAGAATTTTGAGCATGCACCATTCTTACAATATCTCTTCTTATTTGACTAGTAAATTTTTCTAAGGATTCTAAGTTGTAGTNTTTCATTTATATAATTTAATTCAAAAATAAGCATATAGTTATTCTGTAAGATNACTGTTAACAACTTTCAGTAACTATTTTGAAAATTAAATTTAATTCTATAGAAATTTATGCCAACATNCTTTTATTTGTAATAAACTCTGTAAACATTGTTCTAGATTCCCATAAAATTGTATTTTCGAATTTTATGGAAAGATTCTTCTTTTTAATTATAGTTTTTTTCTTTTATAATTCTTCTTTTGCACAAAATGAAAACCCTCCAAAAACGCTTGAGAACAAANAATTGATAGATTTTCTAAGTAAGGAAAAAAATATCAACTATTTAAATAAAAGTGGTTATTACTTTATAGATATTCCTAAAGAAAAGNCATTTTCTAACAGATTAGCTGGCACAATTTTAATAGTCGACACCTCCAAACTAGATATTAATAAAATGGATGTTGATTTTTTAATAAATGATTATCAATATTATCTAGTTTCTAATTGGAATTCATTATTGGTTTTAAAATCAATCAATCACGTNAAAAATGAAATGAAATTAGTTGAATAAGATTATTTACATATTNATATTAAAAATATTCTTTATCTATGAAGTTTATGCTCAACCAGAAGTATTAATCTCTGATGATGATTGGACTACNAATACATCTAATGGTCCTTGCAACTGTGCNGNAGATTTTAACAACGGTTCTTTTATTAATTTTAGAGATGCAGGTGGAGCTGCTTTACCTTATGGTCCCAATGAATTTGAAGTAATTACTTTATGTCCAGATTCTACTGGTTCTAAAATGGTTTTAGCAATTTTAAATGACCCTGCAAACGGATACGTTTTAAATATACATCCAACAGATACTCTNTATGTNTTTGATGGAACATCTATTAATGACCCATTAATTGCCGCAATAAATGACAGCACTTATCCAAATGGTGTCAATATTCCAGCTTCTTGGAGTAATACTTCAGGATGTTTAACATTTAAATTTGTTAGTGATGCTTCTTTTCAAGGTATGGGTTGGGATGCAAACTTATCTTGCGCTAATCTTATACAACCATTTTCTAATCATATCAATGCATTTATTACCGGAAATGCAAATGGATCAGGAGACACTTTAAATGATTTGTTTCCAATTGATACAGGATANGTAGATATTTGTTTTGGAGATATTGTTGAGTTTGTCGCAAAGCCATATTTTCCGTACGAACCAGGTGGTGACTCTGCAGCTCTTAGTGGAGGAGGATATATGCAATCTAACAGTTATACTGTTTCTTGGGANTTAAGTGATGGATCGTCTTATACTACCAACTCTTTTTTGTTTACTCCTCCTGCAAGAAACGGATATTTTGTCACTTTGAAAATTGAAGATTCTTTTGGGCAATTCCGATACAGTTTTTGCAAAATTAGAGTATCTACTAGACCAAATTTTTCTACTTGTGGACCAGCTCAATCTCCAATTTGTTTAGGAAGAGTTACTGAGCTATTTGGAGGTGTTACTGGATTTGATACGGTAGGTGTTGATCCTGTATCAACTAATTTTCCAATAGGAGGTATTTTTGGTACTCAAACTTATCTTCCAGATGGTTCTGGTATAAATTATACTACAGATATTAATATTTCTGGATTTACACCTGGTGTAACAATTCAAAATGCTTCTGATATTGAAAAAATGTGTATTAAAATGGAGCATTCTTATTTAGGTGATTTAGAAATGATGCTTACATGTCCAAGTGGTCTAAGTATAAATGTCTTTAATAGTTACTCTGGATCAGGATTATTTCCAGGAGGTTTTGGNGGTGGAAATACATTTTTAGGTGGTGCATATGATAATAATACTGGAAATATAGGTTATTGTGAAGAATACTGCTTTTCNAATTCTGTTAACGCAATGCCAGCATGGGTTAATGGTTTTANTTCAACTACTGCTACTGGCCCAAGTGCTGGTCAAATGGTTACACCAGGCTTATATCAACCTGAACAAAGTTTTATTCCTTCACTTCAAGGTTGTCCAATTAATGGAACTTGGACTCTAACTGTAAGAGATAATTTGGGAATTGATGATGGTTATATTTGTGAATGGGGAATATATTTCAATAGTACTCTTCATCCAAATAGTGAAACTTATGCTCCTTCAATATCATCCACCAACTGGTTGCCTGATACTACAATTATTTCTAATCAGGATACCAATATAATTGTCCAGCCAAATAGTCTTGGACCAACAAATTACACTTTTGTTGTNGAAGATGAGTTTGGATGTTATTACGATACTGTTATTACAGTTCAAACAATTCAAGGAGCATCAATAATAGGCGATACAATAACTTGTGATGACTATTTTGATTATACTTCAAATTATATAACTCCAACNGGTGGTTTATGGCTTTATTACAGCGATTTTGGAACTTTATCTTTTGATCCAAATAATANCGTTGCTAATCCAACAATAACTGCATCAGAACCTGGTGCATACTTTATGGGCTTATATGATATNTATTGTAACGATACTCTAATTCATGTAGTTGAATTTAAAGAAGAACCAGAACCATCCCCGTTTTATTTAGATACTTTTTGCGTTGGACAAAGTATTATCTCTGTAATTTATAATATCAATACTGATTTTACTTATGAGTGGNCTGATATNAATGGAGATTTAATTTCTATNGGAGATTCTTTAATTCTAAATAGTAACAATTATACTATTGGAAATCACGAAATCCAATTAACTGTTCTTAATGAGTGTGGCGAAGAAACTACATCTAATGATTTAGTAATTGAAAAGTGTGATGTTCCAAATGTTATTACTCCAAACGGAGACAATCTTAANGATTACTTTTACACCCATTTTGCATCAATTTATGACGATGTAAATTTGACAATTCTAAATAGGTGGGGAAAAGTTGTTTTTGAAGATTCTGCTTACAAAAACCAATGGAACGGAACTAACTCNAAAGGAAATCCATTGNNGTCGGGAACTTATTATTTTTTCTTAAGTTTTGACGAAGGAAAAGAAAAAAATCAAGGCGTTTTACAAATTATAACTAATTAAAATATTTATTTCTAAATTTTAAACTAATGGCTCTGAAATGTGGAATTGTTGGATTGCCAAATGTTGGTAAATCTACTCTTTTTAATTGTCTTTCAAATGCAAAAGCACANTCTGCAAATTTTCCATTTTGTACAATTGAACCAAATGTTGGAACAATAACAGTACCTGATAGTAGATTAAATAATCTTGAAAAATTAGTTAATCCTGAAAAAGTTATTCCAACCACTATTGAAATTGTAGATATTGCAGGATTAGTAAAGGGTGCACACAAAGGGGACGGTCTTGGAAATCAGTTCTTGGCTAACATTAGNGAAGTGGATGCCGTAATCCATGTCTTACGATGTTTTGACGACGATAATGTTATTCATGTTGATGGAAATGTAAATCCTGTTTCCGATAAAGAGATTATAGATCTAGAATTACAACTAAAAGATNTAGAGACTATAGAAAAGAGAATTGGAGCTATCGAAAGAAAGGCTAAATCTGGTGATAAGGAATCGGAGAAAATTTATAAAGTTTANACTNAGGCAAGAGAACATATCGTTTCTGGGAATTCAATTAGATCTTTGGATATAGATGAAGGGTTNTTCAAGTTTTTAGATGAATTACAACTTATTACAGCAAAACCTGTTATTTATGTTTGTAATGTGGATGAAAGTTCTGTAATTAAAGGGAATGAGCACGTGGATAATGTAAAAGAATTGGTTGCCAATGAAAATGCAGAAATATTAGTTTTAGGTGCAGGAATTGAGTCAGATATAGCTGAGCTAGATGATTTTGAAGAGAGAAAAATGTTTTTAGATGACCTAGGACTTGAAGAATCTGGGGTAAGTAAGCTTATTAANAATGCATATTCNTTATTAAAACTGCAGACTTACTTTACCGCAGGAGAAAAAGAAGTAAGGGCATGGACCATTAAAAAAGGTATGACTGCTNCTCAAGCTGCAGGAGTAATTCATACAGATTTTGAAAAGGGATTTATAAAAGCTGAGGTAATCAGGTTTAATGATTTTGTGGAGTATGGTTCTGAAAGTTCTGTCAAAGAAGCAGGTAAGTTAATGATTCAAGGAAAAGAATATGTGGTAAATGACGGAGATNTAATNCATTTTAGATTTAATGTNTAAATAATAAAGTTCTATTTAAATCGTTGTTGTTTTATGTTCAGATTAAAAGTTTTTATCATTTTAATTTTAACTGGAAGNTTTTGTTTTTCTCAGCAAGCAGTTACATCCTATTCTATTCTTAATAACAATTGCACTTCAAGAAATTCTTCACTTGGTGGATACCCTATAGGTGTTTTTGACTCAGAGGATGTTTCAACGGCTATATTTCTTCCGTCTAATCTTCTTTCCTCTCATGATAAGCATTTGGCGATTAACTACAACAATCATTTTGCAGACTCTGATTTTGGAATGGTTAATTACAATTTTAAAGTAAAAGATAAAGGTGTTTTTTCTACTACATTGTTTTATAATAACTACGGAGATTTTGAATATTACTCACCATCAGGAAATTCGTTGGGAAATTCATTTACAGCTAGCGATTGGATATTTCAATTAGGACATTCTAAAAAGTTAAATGATAATATCCAAATTGGNGTTAATTTAAAATTTNTAGGTTCTATTTTTGAACAATACAAATCATTTGCCATTNGTTCAGATATTAGTCTAACTTATTTTGATGAGCAAAAGCAACTAGGGGGATATTTATTATTGAGTAATATCGGAACTTCTATTAAAAGCTATCAAGAATCTAATGCCAAAAATAAATTACCATTTAATTCTGTTTTAGGAATAAATACTAAATTAAAACATGCTCCAATAAGATTTCATTTATCCTACCATCATTTAAATACATGGAGTTTTTCATCAAATTCACAAACAACTCCTCAAAGTACAATTCAAATTAATCAATTGNTCTCTAACTTTTTCAATCATATTATTATTGGAACAGAATTTTTATTTTCAAAGAATTTCAATATANGATTTGGTTATGATTTTTTATCAAGAAATAGTCTTCAACCAGTATCTAGGCCAGGNACAACCGGAATTTCTTGGGGAGTTGGTTTTAAAGTGAAAAGTCTTAAGATTAATTACTCTAACTCAAAGTACCATTTTGCTGGAACTTCAAANAATATTACAATTATTAAACAATTAAAANCTTTTTCAAACAAATAAGTTGGAATCTTCTACTGCTTGAAGATCTTCAAAATTGAAAATATTTCTATCTAACATATGAGAAGGTGAGATGTTTTGNAAAGCTCTAAATATGATTGCTTTTCTATTTGGGTAAATAAGTTCCCATTCTTTAATAAGTGCTTTTATNTTTTTCCTTTGAAGGTTGGTTTGAGAACCACATAAGTTACAAGGAATTATNGGATGCTTTGATAATTCAGAATATTCTTGAATTTCTTTTTCTTTACAGTAAGCTAATGGTCTTATTACAATTAGATCTCTCTTATCAATTAAATATTTTGGAGGCATTGCCTCCATTTTACCACTAAAAAATAAATTTAAAAAGTAGGTTTCAATAATATCGTCCATATGGTGACCTAAAGCAATTTTATTACAATTAAGTTCTCTTGCTTCATCATATAGNGTTCCTCTTCTTAATCTAGAGCATAAACTACACATTGTTTTTCCNTCTGGAATTTTATCTTTAACGATANTGTAAGTATCTTTTTCAATAATTTTAAAATTTACTTTAAGATTGGATAAATATTTTGGCAATACTTCNGTTGGAAAANCAGGTTGCTTTTGGTCCATATTAACAACAATAAAATCAAAATCAATATCTCCATATTTCTTAAAATGTATTAACATTTCTAACATGGTATAGCTGTCTTTACCNCCTGAAATGCAAACCATTATTTTATCTCCATTGTCAATCATTGAAAAATCTTTTAATGCTTTTCCAGTAGAAGAAATAATTTTTTTTCTCGATAAATTGATTGTCTTTGGTATTGACATAATGCAAAGAAAATTAATTATACTATAAATCTCACTTATTTAAAAAATTAATTCTCTTCAAGTAACGAATTATTATATTTGTCAAAAAATAAATATGACAGATTCTACTTCATTAATGCAACTTGAGAATGATTTTGGTGCTCATAATTATCATCCACTTCCAGTAGTATTAGAACGAGGGGAAGGGGTGCATGTTTGGGATTNTGAGGGAAAAAAATATTATGATTTTTTAAGTGCCTATTCAGCTATTAATCAAGGCCACTGTCATCCCAAAATTATTAATGCTTTAATAAACCAGTCTAAGAAATTAACCTTAACAAGTAGAGCATTTTATAATTCNGCTCTTGGACCTTACGAAAAATTCATCTGCGATTTGTTTGGTTATGACAAAGTTTTGCCCATGAATACAGGTGTTGAAGGAGGAGAAACGGCCAATAAGTTAGCTAGAAAATGGGGTTATTTAAAAAAGGGAATTCCAGAAAATAAAGCTCGTATAATATTTGCTAAAGGCAATTTCTGGGGTAGAACATTAGCAGCAATTTCATCTTCTGACGATCCTCTTTCTTACAAAGATTTTGGNCCCTACATGCCAGGTTATGATTTAATTCCTTACAATGATTTAGAGGCACTAGAAACAGAATTTAAAGATTTTAATGTCGCAGCTTTTATGGTTGAACCCATTCAGGGCGAAGCTGGTGTTNTAGTTCCTGATGAAGGCTATTTAGCAGGAGTGAGACGCTTNTGTGATAAATATAATGTGCTCTTTATTGCAGATGAAGTTCAAACTGGTATTGGAAGAACTGGTAAATTATTGGCTACAGATTATGAAAATGCCAAACCAGATTTACTTATTCTAGGAAAAGCACTATCAGGNGGTGTATTNCCTGTTTCTGCTGTTTTGGCAAATAACGAGGTAATGATGTGCATAAAACCTGGAGAACATGGTTCTACTTTTGGTGGTAATCCATTGGCGTGTGCAGTTGCACAAGCAGCTTTAGAAGTTATTGTTGAAGAAAATCTTGCAGAAAATGCTTACAATCTAGGTGAATATTTTAGAGTAGAATTAAATAAGTTTATAAAAGATTTACCATTAGTNAAATTGGNAAGAGGTAAAGGACTTCTTAATGCTATTGTAATTAATGATACTGAAGAAAGCAGTACTGCTTGGAACTTATGTATTGAAATGAAAAANAATGGACTATTAGCAAAACCAACTCATGGTAATATTATAAGATTTGCTCCACCACTAACAATAACTCAAAGTCAATTAGATGATTGTATAAAAATTATCACTGATACTTTAAAAAACTATAAGTTGGCTTAAGAATTAAGCATNACAGGCATTACCAGCATTAAAATATCTTCACCATCTTCACTAACATCCGGAATTAGAATACCAGCTCTATTGGGTGCGCTAAGTTCGAATATAACATTGTCAGAATCAATATTTTGAAGCATTTCATTTAGGAATCTTGAATTGAAACCAATTTCAATTGATTCACCCTCATAAGAACAGGTCAATCTCTCATTTGCTTCGTTAGAAAAGTCCACATCTTCTGCACTAATATTTAATTCACTTCCATTAATTTTTAATCTTACTTGATGAGTAGTTTTGTTAGCNAAAATNCTTACTCGTTTAATTGATTGAAAAAAAGCATTTTTATCTACGGTCAATCTGTTTGGGTTTTCTTTTGGAATAACAGCATCGTAGTTAGGATATTTTCCATCTACTAGTCTACACGTTAGTAAAATATCATTAAATGCAATACTAGCATTAGATTCATTGTATTTAACAGTTACCTGACCTTCAAAATTTTGAAGCAATCCTTTCAATAAGTTCATTGGTTTTTTGGGAACAATAAATGATGCTNCAGCAGAAGATTTAACATCATTTCTTGTATATCTAACTAATTTGTGAGCATCAGTAGCAACAAATGTTAAATCAGATTCGGATAANTGAANAAATATACCACTCATTACTGGTCTTAAATCATCATTTCCAGATGCNAAAATTGTTTTTTCAATAGCTCTTTGAAAAATATGACTGTTGATAGTTACAGTTGAAGGTGCTTCAATNACTGGAGATTTAGGAAATTCAGTTCCAGAATAACCACTTAATTTATACTTTCCATAATCTGAAGAAATTTCTACGCCCATTTTATCATCAATNGAGAAGGTTAGGGGATGGTTAGGAAATGTTTTTAAGATATCTAGTAACATTTTTGCTGGAATAGCAATACTACCTTCGCTTTTTGCATCGATAGAAATTGTAGATGTCATTGTNGACTCTAAATCTGAACAAGATATGGTAAGTTTTTGATCTTGAATTTCGAATAAAAAGTTATCTAAAATTGGAAGGGTATTAGAACTATTAAGAACTCCACCAATGGATTGTAATTGCTTTAATAATATTTGGCTTGAAACTATAAACTTCATAATAAATATGTTAATGGTATAAATATGAGAATAGTATTAATAATATNCTATTAGTATTAACCTTATTTATTAACACCTAATTAATAATATCTCCTAGTATAAAAACTAAGGGGTTTAAATAAAATTTCCCAGTTGAAATATTGAGCTCTTAAAAGCTCATTNTTTTTGTTTACNCGAATATATCCGTGTTCTGGATTCCAACCTGTTGAAGAATCTATGTCTTTAATTTTCCAAAATTCAACTTTAGTTACTTTGTTGGATGAATCTGTTAATTCAAAATAATAATGCGGCTTACTTTTAAAAATAGAGTCTATAATATGTTGTTTTTCAAACATGATTTTATTGTAACTAACATTTTCAAAGTGAGATAAATAATGCTTCACCTGAATAGTATCATATTTTCTTAATTCTTTGTTATCTAAGTCAAATAATTTAATGGTATCATCTTTATAAGATATTGTATAACTTTCTTTAGGTTTTTCATAGAACTTCACAGAAATATTTTTAATGCTTTTAGGATTTGGATAATTAAAAACTCGAGGAGATCTCCATCCTTTCCAGTCAGTAAAAAATCTAATATCCAGTGATCCATACATTCCAGGTTTGTAAGTAATGTAAGGTTTAGAGCTTTTCTTATCTCCGTTCTGAAGTAACATATAAGTTCCTAAATGATCTTGAGTAGGAGAGCCAATAAACCACGTTTTGAATGGCTTTTCATTTTCAAAAAATATTTCTACTTTTTTATGTCTAACTGAAAGACGATTGATTACAGTGTTAAAAGCAGATTTAGGAACATCTTGTTTTACTCTAATTCTGTGAAATGTTTCCATTAATAAATCTACACTTGATTTATTTGCAGTGTATTTAGAACCTTCTATTATCCATTTATTGGAATTGATATTTCTCGAAATTACAATGCTATTATCTTCAGTATCTGAAATTTTAAACTTAATAACCTTTGAGGTATCTTTAATAGCAAAATCTTTTAGATCGTAATTGTTGTTTTTATTATTGCAACTAAATATTATAGAAAATAATAAACCATAAAAGGTTACTTTTAAAACATTCTTATGCATATTTCTTTTTTCTCATGTATTGATTAATTAGGCCAATAACGATTACTAATATTAAAGGAATCAAAATATTAATAATTTGCCAAAAATTTCTTTGTCCAAAAATTTCTTTTTTAAGAAGTCTAGGCATATTCATTTTCGATCTTAAAGGAATGAGTTCGCTTCTATCTAATAGTTCGTCTATAAGGTTTAGAAAAAATACCTCATTACCATATCTAGGAAAAAATTCAGGTGTTCCATAGTCTGCACTTTCAAAGGAAAGCAGAACTGGCTTAATTTGATTGTCCGCTTTTATAAAATCATTCCTTATCAAATCTCCATCCCCAATAAAAATCATTTTAGTTTCCTTACTTTTTGATTTGAAATTAACAATAGGATTGGATATGAATTTTTTAAAATCTTTACTTACAGCCCTGTTTTCATAATTTGATTTAAAAACTCCTTGAAACAACCATGCTGAAACTGGAACTTTATTTGTTATATCAATATCAAAATTTCTTGGATTGTAATTGTATAAATTTTGATAATTCACAGAGGTTTGTCTTAATATTTTAAATTCAGGAGATGACTTTAATAATGCAGTTTTTTTAATATCATCAACTCCAACAGTATCAATTGAACAGACATATCTTGTTTTTATTGGTCCAACATTTTTTAAATATTTGGATGGTTTGTCTAAGTATAATAATGGATAAAAATACCATTTTGGAATTCTTCCCAATCCATCTTCTCTTAATACTGGAGAGCATCTTATATCATTTACCATATTTACATTAAATCTTGCACCATATTTAAATAGAAACTGTTGTAGTTGGTGTTTTAAAGGCCTAGCATATGTTATATTTGTATCTACTAATTCAGATTCATTAACCTCCAACATATCTACCATCCAAATAATTTTACCTCCATTCATAATGTATTGGTCAATTATGAATAATTCTTTTTCTGAAAAAGAGGTTTTTGGCTTAGCAATTAACAATAAGTCTGTTCCGTCTAAAACATCTAGATCTTCACTAATTTTAGAAATATCTTTCATGTATTTAGATATTTCTTGATTCTGAAAAGTTTTAGTAATATATCTCCGAGCATTTTTATTTGGATTACCAAATTCATCGAAAACTGGTATTGCACTTTCAGAAATGTAAATAGAATCAATTTTATTTTTAATTAAAGAATCGTATTTATTATAGGAAATTTCAATGGTCTCATTGTAATATTTCACTTTTAATTGTTTGATTCTTAAGGTATCCACATCGTAATTCTTTATAAGTTGGTCTCTTATTATCCATGCGTCTGCATTATCAAGTTCTCCGTGCCCTCTTAAAAACTTAATTTTTTTAGTATCAGGTTTTAAAAGATTATTTATTCCAAGAATTAAGTTGTACTCCAATTGGTCGTTGAAATGATTGATAATAACTTGAGAAATTGGAAATTTTCCTTTTTGTAAAAGTTGAACAGCTTTAAATTGATCTCCCATTCTTAATATAATTCCTGGCCAAATTCTAACAACTTCTTGTTTACTATCTCTTGAAATTAATATGTCACTATAATCTAGTCCATCATTAAAAACTTGATTTTTGAATTCTTTTGCTAGTTCAGGATCTTCATCAAGATTTATGAAATTAACTTTGAAATTTTCTCCACCAAAAGCTTTAAATTCATCTAACTTTTCTGAAAGAGCTTTTTTGAGTTTCTCAATTTCTGCAGGAAAATCACCATCTAAATAAACATCTGCACTAATTATATCCTGAAGATTAACAAGAAGATCTTTTGTTTCTGGTGACAAGGAGTGGACTTGATCGGAAGATAAATCTATTCTGAAAAATATTTGATTTGCTACTATATTAAAAATAGCTAATGAAGTAATGACTAATGATAGATCTAAAATGCTCTTATATTTTGAATAAATCTTTTTCATTTATTTTTTTTTCAATACAATTTTTGTAAGATAAAGTGTTAAAAAAATAACAGATATAAAATATGCAATATCTCTAGAATCGATTATCCCTCTTTGTAAAGCATTGAAATGATCTAGCATACTTAAATTCATTAAATAATAGTCTAATGGATCACCAACAAATACTGCTAAATAAGAAAAGCCAACATAGATTATAAAATTGAAGAATAGTCCTAGTAAAAAACCAATTACCTGATTTTTGGAAAGACTTGATGCTATAATCCCAATAGCAACATAGGTAATACTTAGTAATAAAAGACCTAGGTAACCACCAATAGTTGAAGGGTGGTCAATATTACCAGCAATCTCACCCATTTGATAGATACTTATATAATATATTAAAGTAGGTAGAATTGTTAGAACTGAAAGAAAACTAACGGCTAGATATTTAGAAAGAATAATTTTAAATATGGATATCGGCTGGGTTATTAATAATTCTAATGTCCCAGTTTTATTCTCTTCTGCAAAACATCGCATGGTAAATGCGGGAAATAAAAACATTAAAATCCCAGGAGCTTGAGAAAAAAATGTTTGTAAACTAGATTCTCCCATATCAATTATGTTATTATTTCCAGGGAGAATCCAAACAAAGAATCCAGAGCTAATTAAGAAAACAATAATAGCTGCATAACCTATAATAGAACTTAAATAAGATCTTATTTCTTTCAGTATTAGTGCTTTCATCTAGGATTTACAATTAAAAAGTGATGATTTTAATTATTAGCTGCCCAATATAATTCTATTAATACTAATAAATAAAAAATTTAATTAAAAAGAATTAACAAATCCTATTGATAAACTTCAATATATTTGTTGTATGAATTTAGATTTATCTATTATCGTTCCACTATACAATGAAGCGGAATCATTGCCAGAGCTTTCAGATTGGATAGATAGGGTTATTTTAAATTCAAAATTAAAGTATGAGCTAATTTTTATTGATGATGGAAGTCAGGATAATTCTTGGGAAGTAATTAACAATCTCCAATCTAAAAATAAAAATATCAAAGGTATTTCTTTTAGAAGAAATTATGGAAAATCTGCAGCTTTAAATATTGGTTTTGAGCTTTCAATTGGAAATGTTGTTATTACAATGGATGCGGATTTACAGGATTCTCCAGATGAAATACCCAGTCTTTATAAAATGATTAATAAAGATGGGTTTGATATTGTTTCTGGTTGGAAAAAGGATAGAAAAGATCCACTTTCTAAAACAATTCCTACTAAATTATACAATGCAGTAACAAGAAAAGTATCTGGAATTAAACTTAACGATATGAATTGTGGTCTTAAAGCTTTCAAGTCCGATGTGGTTAAAAATATTGAAGTTTACGGAGAGATGCACAGGTATATACCATTAATTGCTAAATGGGCAGGCTTTCAAAATATTACTGAGAAAGTAGTGAAGCATCAAGCTAGGAAATTTGGAAGAACTAAATTTGGCTTAGAACGTTTTATTTTTGGTTTTTTAGATTTATTCAGCATAACTTTTATTGGAAAATTTGGAAAAAGACCAATGCATCTATTTGGCACCTTAGGAGTTTTTGTTTTCATAATTGGTTTTAGTTTTTTAATTTACATTGGAATTGATAAAATATTTTTGGACAAGGGCGCAAAATTAATTGCAAACAGAACAGAGTTTTACATTGCTTTAACTTCAATTTTAATTGGTGTTCAGTTTTTTCTTACTGGTTTTTTAGGTGAAATGTTGTCTAGAAATTCTCCAAATAGAAACCATTACCAAATCAGAGAAAAATTGAACGTTAATGACTAAAATTATTTTAGTTGGTCCTGCTTCTCCATTAAGAGGAGGGATTTCAGATTTTAATGAAGCATTGGCCAAATCCTTAGTAGAAAAAGGGTTTTTAGTGGAAATAATATCTTTTTCTCTACAGTATCCTAAATTTCTTTTTCCTGGAAAATCTCAAAATAGAGTAGAGCAAACGGAAGCTTTTAACTTTAAAATAGTTCCTATAATAAATTCAATTAATCCTTTCTCATGGTTGAGAACAGCCAAATATATTAAGGGTAAAAATCCAAGTAAAGTTTTTATTAGATTCTGGATGCCTTTCTTCGCTCCCTGTCTTGGAATAATAGGGGGATATTTAAAAAGAAAAAAAATTCCAGTTTTTGGAATTGTTGATAATGCTATTGCCCATGAAAAGAGATTAGGTGATACTATGTTGGTTAATTATTTTTTAAATAAATGTGACTCTCATTTTACTTTAAGTGAGAAAGTTAAAAAGGACATCAAGAAAATAAATAACAGAGTAAGTGTTGAATCTCTTTTTCATCCCATTTACAATACTTATAATAAAATTACCGATAAAGCTTCTGCACTTAAAAGTCTTAACCTTAAAGAAGGTAAATACATTTTATTTTTTGGTTTAATTAGAAAATACAAAGGATTAGACTTAGCAATAAGAGCAATGTCAAATAAATTAATTGTAGAAAAGAATATTAAATTAATTATTGCTGGAGAATTTTACGATTCTGAAAAGAAATATAAAGATTTGATAAGAGATTTAAGTTTAAAAAATATCATAATTTACAATCAATTTATAGAGAACAAACAAGTTCCAGATTTCTTTTCAGTTTCGAATCTAGTGATACTGCCTTATACTTCAGCTACTCAAAGTGGCGTTACTCAATTAGCTATGTATTATAAGAAACCTATGCTAGTAACCAACGTTGGGGGACTACCTGAAATAATAGATCATAAAAAAGACGGATATATTAGTTCTACAAATCCAGAAGAAATGAGTAAATATATTTTAGATTATTTTTCACAGGATAACAAGGAAATGGAGATGAGTTCCGCTATTTCTATAAAGCAAGATTCTTATTCTTGGGATAATTTTGTAAAAAAAATAATTAATTAAAAAAAGATTCCAAAAAAGCTCTTAAAAATTATCTAAATAATTTAATCTTAGTTATTTACTAATAATAAGTCATTTGAAAATATTTCAAAATAGCTATTTACTTTTTTTCCATCGGTTGTGAGTCCACAGCCAATATGGTGGATTTTGATTGATATCAGCTTCTAAAAGGTTTGCAAAATCCTTAATAATTTTACCTTTTGGCTCCATATTTGGTTGATCTGTAATTAATTGAAAGGATACTTCATATGTTCCTCTTTTTGTTTTTTGAATACTTACAAAAACAACTGGCCAATTAAATTCTTTAGCATATTTTTCTGCTCCAAATAAAAATCCACTTTCTTGATTTAGGAATTTTATCCAATGTGCATTTTTGGTATTGGATGGACTCTGGTCAGAACCAAAAATAATAGCTCTTGGTTTATCATTATCTGTATGGAAATAATTCTTTGTTTCTCTCATAGGGATCATTCTAAGCCCAAATTTCTCTCTTGAATCTTTCATTTTTTTATCAAAAAACTTATTACTTAAAGGTTTGTAAATAGCGTAAAGCTCATGTTCACATTCCAAAGGCATTTTTTGAGCACTCATTTCCCAATTGTTATAATGTCCTCCAATTAAAATGATATTATGTTTTTTTTGTGCCATTTCGTTTAATAAACTGGGGTTTTTTAAAATAATCTTTTTATTAATTTCTTTTTCTGAAATAGTAAAACCTTTTAAACTCTCCACAATCAAATCAGAGAAATGCTTATAGAAGTATTTTCTAATACTTTTAATTTCATTTTCACTTTTTTCAGGAAAAGAATTTTTAAGGTTTTTTGTAATTAATGGTTGTCGATACTTTATTAATTTACCAAGAATTAGATATAAAACATCTGAAATTAAGTATGAAAAAAAGTTGTTTAAATTCGAAATTGGAATTATTATTATATGGTATAGTAAATTATTCATAGAAATATTCTAAAAAGTTATGCAAGATTGAATATTATCTTTATAATTTCAAAAGAATTTTTTGCATAAATAAATATTGATAAAATTAATAATTATAGATAACTACGATTCTTTTACTTATAATCTCGTTCATTACTTAGAACCTTATTGTAAGGAAATAACCATTTTTAGAAATGATGAGATTAACCATGACTTAATTTCAGAAGAACATAAAATCTTAATTTCACCTGGTCCTGGATTACCTTCCGATAATAAAGAGTTAAAATATTCTATTGAAAAATACCATTTATCTAATAATATATTTGGAGTTTGTCTAGGATTTCAAGCAATTGGACAGTTTTTTGGAGCTGAACTTCATAATTTGAAAAAGGTTAGACACGGTATTCAAACCCAGTTAGAGATTTTAAATAACGAGTTTCTCTTTAAAAATGTTCCAAACAACATAAATATCGGTCATTACCATTCATGGGTAATAAAAAATGTTCCAAAACAATTAAAAGTCACTGCTTTAGATTTTGAGAACTATCCAATGGCTTTTAGACATTCAGGTCTTAAAATATCCGGGATTCAGTTCCATCCTGAAAGTATTTTGACAGATTATGGAAAACAAATTCTTCAAAATTGGATTATTAGCTAAAAAAAAGCAATATTGTATCACAGTTTTAAGAATGTAAAATTACTTTTGTAACTGTAACAATAATTATGGCAATTTCAAAAACATATGATCCTTCAGAATCAGAAGACAAATGGTATAAAATATGGACAGATCAAGGTCTGTTTAATTCAGTACCTGATGATAGAGAATCTTATACAGTAGTTATTCCTCCTCCCAATGTTACTGGCGTATTACATATGGGACATATGCTTAATAATACCATTCAAGATGTCTTGGTAAGAAGAGCTAGAATGTTTGGTAAAAATGCTTGTTGGGTTCCAGGGACTGATCATGCATCCATTGCTACCGAGGCTAAAGTTGTTCAAAAGTTAAGGGATGAAGGTATTAAAAAAGGAGATTTATCTCGGGAAGAGTTTTTAGAGCATGCTTGGGAATGGACCCATAAGCATGGTGGAGTTATTCTCAGTCAACTTAAAAAACTTGGTGCTTCATGTGATTGGAATCGAACCAATTTCACAATGAATGATAATTACTATAAAAGTGTAATAAATGTTTTTTGTGATCTTCACCAAAAGGGTTTAATATATAGGGGAGAAAGAATGATTAATTGGGATCCTCAAGCGAAAACTGCTTTGAGTGATGAAGAAGTTTTTTATAAGGAAGTAAATTCAAAACTCTTTTTTTTAAGATATAAAATTGAAGGTTCAGATGATGAATGGGTGAATATCGCTACCACTAGGCCAGAAACTATTCTTGGAGATACTGCAATTTGTATTAATCCAGAAGATCACAGATATACCTCACTTAAGGGTAAAAGAGCAATTGTTCCTTTAATAAATAGAAGTATTCCAATTATTTTTGATGATTATGTAGATATGGAATTTGGTACTGGTTGTCTTAAGATAACTCCAGCCCATGACCCCAATGATTATGATTTAGGTAAGAAACATCAATTGGAAGTGATAAATATTTTAGATTCTTCTGGAAGTTTAAATAAAAATGCTAAATTATTTATAGGTAAAGACAGATTTGATGTAAGAAAGTTAATTGCCGATGAACTAGATAATTCAGGTTACTTAATTAGAATAGAAGATCACATAAATAAAATAGGTTTTTCTGAGAGAACAGATGCTATTATTGAACCAAAACTATCTCTTCAGTGGTTTTGTTCTATGGAAAAATTAAGTATTCCCGCACTAGAAAATGTTATGAACGATACAGTTCAGTTTCACCCTTCAAAATTTAAAAATACTTACCGTCACTGGGTAGAGAATATTAGAGATTGGTGTATTTCTCGACAATTGTGGTGGGGACATCAAATACCAGCATTCTTTTATGGTGATGGTAAGGAAGATTTTATTGTTGCTCCCAATAAAGAAGAAGCATTAAAGATACTTAATAGTCAATCAGATAAAAAATACAATTTAGACGATTTAGTTCAGGAGGAAGATGTTATGGATACATGGTTTTCCTCTTGGATATGGCCTATTGCTGTATTTGATGGCTTTTCTAATGATAAAAAAGAATTAGATTATTATTACCCTACAAACGATCTAGTTACAGCGCCAGAAATAATGTTTTTTTGGGTTGCAAGAATGATTATTTCTGGCTATGAATATGTAGATAAACCACCTTTTAAAAACGTATATTTTACAGGAATTGTCAGAGATCAGTTAGGCAGAAAGATGTCAAAATCTTTGGGAAATAGTCCAGATCCATTAGAACTAATTAAAAAATATGGAGCAGATGGGGTTAGGGTAGGTATGCTTCTTTCTTCTCCTGCTGGAAATGATTTATTGTTCGATAGAAATCTTTGTGAGCAAGGAAGGAATTTTACTAACAAACTATGGAATTCTTTTAGATTAATTCAATCTTGGACTGTTTCTGATGAGATTGAACAAGAAGAATCCTCATTAATTGCTTTAAAATGGATTGAATCTAAAATTTCTCAAAACATAGTTAATATAAATAGCTCTTACGACAAATTTAGAATTTCAGAAGCTCTGATGTTGACTTATAAAACTATTTGGGATGACTATTGCTCTTGGTTTCTTGAAATGATTAAACCTGCTTTCCAGCAACCAATCGACAGAAAAACTTATGATTCAGTCGTTTTAGTTTTGGAAAAAATTCTTAAAATAGTTCATCCATTTACCCCCTTTATTGCTGAAGAAATTTGGCAACAATTAAAACCTAGAAACAATACCTATATTGTTAATGCGAAATGGCCAGAAGAAAACATAAAGGATTCCAAAATTTTAGATCAATTTCAAAAATTCCAAGCTATTGTTATTGGGATTAGAAATTTAAGAAAAGAGAAAAATATTTCCAATAAGGTTCTTTTAGAGCTAAATGTTAAAGTCAATACAAACTGGTCCAATATATTTGACTCTTTAATATTAAAAATATGTAATTTATCAAGTTTAATTTTTACAGATGAATCAATTTCAGCAGCTTATTCCTTTGTAGTTAATAATAACGAGTTCTTTGTGCCTTTTACTGAATCAATTGATACTAAATCAGAGATTTCAAAAATCGAAATTGAAATTCAAAAAAAGAAAGGCTTTCTTGAAAGTGTAATGAAAAAACTGAATAATTCGAGATTTTCCGAAAATGCTCCTAA
>PAST01000022.1 GCA_002713405.1 Crocinitomicaceae bacterium
TGGTCTTTCTTACGAGCAAATCGCAAAAAAAGGGGGTGGTATCTTAAATTCGGCTCTTCATTTAGAAAAAATTTCAGAAAAAATACTTTATGAAAACTCTAAGCAAAGGTTGAAAAACATAATTAATCTTGGTACTGGAGCAATTGAGATTAAGAGCGGTTATGGTTTAAGCCTTGAAGGAGAATTAAAAATTCTAAGGACGATTAAGAGACTAAAGGAAACTTTTGATATTGAAATTAAATCTACATTTTTAGGTGCTCATGCATTGCCAAGAAAATATAAAAATAATAGAAAAAAATACCTTGATTTAATAATCAATGAAATGCTGCCAAACATTCACAAGGAAGGACTAGCAGATTATATTGATGTATTTTGTGAAACTAATTATTTCAACGTAGATGAACTAGATAGAATTTTAGATGCAGGAGCTAAGTTTAATTTAAAACCCAAAGTTCATGTAAATCAATTCACTTCCATTGGAGGAATCCAAAGAGCAATAGAGCATAAAGCAATTTCAGTAGACCATTTAGAAATAATGGAAGAAAATGACTACGATTCCTTAAGAAATTCATCTACTATTGCTACTCTTTTGCCCTCGTGTTCATTTTTCATAGATATAGCATATGCGCCTGCAAGAAAATTAATAGACAAAAATATACCCTTTGCTCTAGCAAGTGACTTAAATCCAGGATCGTCACCGAATGGTAATATGAATTTAGTTAATTCGTTAGCATGTATTAAAATGAAAATTTTACCGGAAGCTGTTATAAACGCAAGTACAATTAATGGTGCCTATGCTATGGAAATATCTAATTTAACAGGTTCAATAACTGTTGGTAAACAAGCCAATTTAATAATAACAAAACCCATAGAATCCTATCCATACTTATTCTATTCTTTTGGTGAAAACTGCATAGAAAGAACAATGATAAAAGGAAAATGGAATAAATAATTAAAATAAAAAAAATGAAGAAAAGAATAATATTCTACATGATCTGTATGGTATTTATTTCAAATAATTTAAAAGGTCAAAACGTTGAAGAAAACTTAGGTAGTTGGTTGATGTATTTTGGCACACATAAGTTTAGTGAAAAATATAGTTTACATTACGAAACTCAACTAAGGAATTATGAAATAGTTTCTAATTTTAACCAGCTTTTACCTAGAGTTGGTTTGAACTACCACATTGATAAAAACACTTCTGTAACTGCAGGATATGCTTTTATTCCTACACAAAAAGAATTTGATTTAGGTTGGGAAGATGAGATAGAAACTGAAAATAGAATTTGGCAACAATTTATATTGAAAAATAAAGTTGGTAATATTAATATAAGACACCGTTATCGATTAGAACAAAGATGGGTAAAACTTGGAGAAGAAACAACTTATAAAAATAGAGCTAGATATATGCTTTCTTTAAGAATTCCTATCTCAAAAAATGAAGAATCTCCCCTATTTATTTCATTATACGATGAAATATTTTTAAATATTTCTGACAGCCCTTTTGATCAAAATAGATTGTTTGCAGCTTTGGGATACCAAATTAATAAGCAAATGAATTTTCAAGTAGGATATTTAAGGCATCGTTCTGGAGGTTTAGATCTTAATCGTTTACAACTAGCAGTCTTTTTAAATACTGGGAATTAGAATTTAGCCTGAATCTGAAACATAAATGTTCTTGGGGAACCTAGATTTGCTGGTCTAATTAAATAGGAATTATTAAATAGGTTTTCACACAAAAACCCTACAGTAATATCTTTCTTTAAATTGTATTTAACCCTGCAATCCAATAAATTATATCCATTATTTAGAGTTACCATTGACCTATTAATACCTAAATCTGTAGATATTAATGTGTTTTCATTAAAAAGTCCTGTTACAAAAGCATAGTCAATATTCGTCATTTTAGAATTATATTGATAAGAAAGACCAATTATTAATTTGTTTTTATAAACACTTTCTACATCTAATCTTATATTAACTTTACTTCTATACTTTAAAGTAGAGTTATTTAATGAGGAACTCGTATTAGAAAATGTATACTTTGTAGGGTTAGATTCGTTAAGTGCAATTTCAGCTAAAGAAATTTGAGCTATACCTAATGGTACTAAATCTTCAAACGAACTATCTGGATACACTGAATGAGGATTTGAATAAGTAACTCCAAAAAGTAAACCCAAAGACCAATTATCAGAAACTAATCCGCTTGCGTTTATTGTAAACTCTAGACCGGGTATTCTTGCTTTATTTACATTTTTAGAACTAAAACCTAATCCATAAGAAGATGGTTCAGATGGACCCCATATTCCTAAAGTAAACTCCATCATATCATTATATTCCATTAAAAAACCAACTAAATCAACATAACCTTTAAAATTTCTAATCTTAATTACTTTTTTAAGTCCTAGTTCAGAAGTCCAACCAGACTCAGGAATTAAATCTGGATTATTATATAAATTTATTGGACCAATATCTCCTTTGAAATACAATTCAGTCATTGTTGGAAATCTAAAGCCCTGGCCAAAAGAAGAGCGTAAATTCCAACCATTAGATATCTCATAATTCAAACCTCCTCGAATGACAGGCTGACCAAATTTAGTATTATTCAAATCGAAGTATTCATATCTTCCTCCCATAGAAAAATTAATTTTATTAATTTTTTGATCTAGTTGTAAATACGCACTGTAATTTAACCCTGTTATTTTACCATCTTGGGTAAATTGAGAATTGAAGCTATTGGTTTCCCCTTTTAGAGTAACTATTGTTAATCCTGAGGTAATTGTAGTATTTTCATCATGAAATTGGTTTTGATATTCGTTAAATGATAGTAGAGAATTGTTCTTATTATTAGGATTATCGTTATAAAATATATTTCTACTTAAAATTCTAGACCTTAAAACATGTTTGAAAGAATTGTGGTAATAAGTTATTGAGGGGTCAATATAGAACCTATTCCCATTATTTGGAATATGGGTTCCTCCTAGAGGAATATAGGCATTTGTATCGTTCTGCCACATAACAAATAATCCACTTTTCCTTTGCATGTAATTTAGATTTAATCCAAATGTTACTTTGTCTTTTACAAGCTTAGAATTTGCAGAAATTCTGGTTTGTTGATTGTTAATGAATTTAATATAGCCTCTATCGTTGTAATGATTTGCAGAGAGAGTCAAATCCAGGTTTTTTATCTTCTTACTATGAATTAAACTTATTCCGTTTCTTAACATCAATGAATCACCCCACCACTTATTTCTAGGGTCTTTTGGAGTATCCCAAAAGCCAACAAATGAACTAACTATTGTTTCAGGTATAAACGATGGTGTTTTAGTTTTAATATTTATAATTCCATTTAAAGCAGAGGAGCCATATAAAGCTGAAGAAGCTCCTTTGATAACTTCTATCTGCTCGATATTTTCCATTGGAATTAAATTGAAATCTACTTCCCCTTGATCAGCGGATAAAATAGGTATTTCATCAACCATTACAAGAACTCTACTTCCTGTACCATAACTCCAACCACTTCCACTTCGTATATTTAATTGACCATCAATTAATTGAATACTTGGAACATTTCTTATTAAATCTGAAAGTGTTATACAATTTTTACTTTCAATGAGTTTAGAATCTATAACATCCATTGAAACAGTGACCTCTTCAATTTTTTGTTTGAATTTTGAAGCAGAAACAACCATTAAATTAAGTTCAGAGGAATTTTCGTTCAGTGAAACATTTATAAGCTTATTTTGATTAATATCTAATTCTATTGTTTTAGATTGGTAACCGATATAAGAAAAGGTTAATTTTAGTAATCCTTCAGGAATGGAAATATCATATTTCCCCAACGAGTTAGTAACAGTTCCAAAATTAAAAAAAGAATTGGCAGCATCTTTTGGAGAACCTAATTGATTAATTTTTATCGAGACTCCAACTAGCGGTTTATAAGAAATGGAATCTTTAACAATACCAGATATTGTAAATTGAGCATTACATCTAATAGATAAAGCTAGAATTATAATAAAGAATAATTTAAAAAACCTCATAAAATCTCTGTTAATATAGAATAATATTTAAGAAAAATTTAATAGTTGGAATTTATTTCACTTAATGGCAAGCTCTTCCAAGTAATCCCTTCTTGCCATTTAGGAGCATGCACTTTTTTTAAATAATTCATTAGTAACTTCTCTAGCTCTTTGGTTTTCTTGGGATTCTGAGAAATAAGATTACGACTTTCTTTTTTATCAGTTGTTATATTATAAAGAAATAACTCTCCATTGTCTTGAAATTTAACAAGTTTAAAATCCCCTTTTCTAACAGCAGAATGAGGCCTTTTCAAAGCAATTCCATTTTTATACGGCACATGAAAAAATATTCCATCAACTTCTCTTTTAACTTTTAATTTCGAAGGGTCTAAAAGAATAGATTTAAAACTTCCTCCATCTATTTCATTTAATTTAAAATTATTTTTTCCTGCTAAATCTTTAATGGTAGGTAAAATATCTGAACCAGAAACAGGAACCTTAGACTCATTTCCATTTTCAATTCCTGGACCTGCTATAATTAAAGGAACTCTTAGCCCACCTTCTAAAGCATCCCATTTTCCCCGTCTTAAAGGGTAATTATAGCTTTTGGTATATTTTTTAGCACCTGGAATATTTGGTACGGACCCATTATCGGACATATATATTACATATGTATTATCCTCGATTCCTAATTCTTTTATTTTATCTAGAATAATTCCTAAACCTTCATCCAAGTCTTCTGTCATTGCTGCAAATCCAGGATTTATATGTTGAGCACCCAATGGTTTTTTTGCTTGTTTTAGAAAAGTCTCTTCTTTAGACTGAATTGAAGCATGAACTGCATAGTGGGAAATTTGCAAATAAAAAGGTTTTTTTTCATTTGAATTTTTCTCCATAAAATCAACTGCTTTTTGAGTTAGAGAAAAAATATTTTTAGGATCTTCAAGAGAGACATGATTCCATTGGGTTCTATCATTTACAAAACCACCATCTTTATTTTTTGTTGGTCCGTCACTATCATCATATCCTAACGTTTTAGGAGTGCTACCAATTCCCCACTTTCCAAAATGGGCGGCTACATATTCATTATTGATTTTTTTTAAAGCTTTTGGAATACTTACAAATTCTTCGTGATTGATATGACTGGTATTCATACCAACTCTAATAAGAGATAAACGTGCAGGAGTTTTTCCAAATTGAATACTATATCGGGAGGGAGCACATACAGGAGCAGAAGCATAGGCATTAGAAAAACGAATTCCTCTTTTGGCTAATTTCTCTAGATTGGGAGTGTAATGGTAATCACTTTTAGATAATGGCTCTGAATTCATTATTTGAACTGATGTTCCGTTCCAACCTTGGTCATCGGCCAATATAAATATGAAATTCGGAGAATTATTAGAATTTGATAATGGTTGTGAATAATATTCACTCTTTAATGAAAAAAGAATTGTAATTGAAAAAATTATTAAAAAAGATTGATATCTATTCATTTTTTTCCTTGATTGGTTTAAGATAGGTTCTTTTCCCATTCTCATTATGAATATCTCCATAAGTTACGTTTGTAATTCTTGGAGTTGGCTTAACATTTTCTATTTGTCTTCCTAATCCTTCTGGCTTCAGATCTGCTTGAATAATTCTACGGTTAATCGATTGAATTAGCGAATCACGTATTAAACTGTAATTAGAATCTAATGCTAAATTGTTGAGTTCTTCTTGATCAAATTTATGGTCATATAGTTCATATTGAAAATCGCCATTTATATCCCACTTTGTTAATCTGAATCTCTCTGTCCTTATTGAATAACCATTTCTCCATCTTGTAAGAGCATTTTTTCTAACGAAGGAGGTCTTGTTTTCAATAATAGGCTTAAGACTTTTTCCAACGACATGATGTGGCGTAATTATACTAGTAAGGTCCATTAAAGTTGGAAATATATCTATAAGTTCTACAGGACTATTAGAAATTTTGGAGATGTAATCTTCTCCTGGAACATTAATTATTAAAGGAACTTTTGTTGCATTATTAAATAATGTCTGTTTTTGCCAATGGCCATGTTCTCCCATATGATAGCCATGATCTGATGTGAAAACAACTATAGTATTTTTATCTAAGCCTGTTTGCTTTAATTTGTTAATTATTCTACCAACTTGAGCATCTACAAATGAAATAGTAGCATAATATGCTTGCTTAATTTCTTTTGCTAGATCTTCATCTAAATTTATTTGATTTTTTTTGGCTCT
This sequence comes from Crocinitomicaceae bacterium, assembly GCA_002713405.1. Classification (GTDB taxonomy): domain Bacteria; phylum Bacteroidota; class Bacteroidia; order Flavobacteriales_D; family Parvicellaceae; genus MED-G20. The sequence goes on from PAST01000022.1 coordinate 6,264, forward strand.
AACTGATTTTGCTGCTGGAGAAGGTATAGTTTTTAAATAATTTGTAGAACTTTTTGGAATTACTATATCGTCCTTACTGTATAAATCAAAATATTTTTTTGGAGCTACAAAAGGTGTATGTGGTCTAAAAAAACCAACTGCTAAAAAGAAATTTTCTCCTGTATTTGAAAAATTTTCTAACTTTTTAATTGNCTCACTTGCTCCTATTCCATCCGTTTGTTCCTCATCAGATCCGTCAGAAGCCATCCAACTTAAAGTACCACCATATCTTCTAGGACTAAGAGTATTTATTTTATATTCTTCAAGTTTATCCCTCCCATATGGATTAATTGTCTGATCCCAAGAGTAGATATCATCAATTCCGGATGTTCCTATAGTACTAGGATTATCGTAATGAAAAATTTTTCCTATTCTTACAGACTGATATCCCTGTTGTCTAAATCTTTGNCCAATTGTTATTACATCTGGCACAGTATTTCTTAAGAAAATGTTATTTTTTGTCATCTTAGTCTGATTGGAATACATTCCTGTCATTAAAGATGCTCTTGATGGTCCACACAACGGATATTGACAATGTGCATTTAAAAATAATGTGCCATTTTCAATAAGCCCATCAATATAAGGGGTTTTTACAACCTTATTTCCGTAAACACCAATATCACAGTTTAAATCGTCTGCAATAATAAATAAAACATTAAGTTTTTTGTTTGGTATATCAGTTATAGAAACCGAACTTTCTTTTGGAGAACTACAGCTTGAAAGAAGAAAAAAAAATAATACTGTGAATAAGGAACTTATTTGATTCTTTATAAAGAAGAAAAATTTATTTTTAAANCAGGTACTAAATAGATTGTACATGATTCAGATGATAATTAACTAAGTTATCTACAGGTTTTTGAATTATATCTCCTAAAATTATACCATGGTAATCAGCAGCAGCGTTAAGTTCTTTTTCGAAAATTTTACTTATAGAACCAATGAAATGNGTTTTAACAGATTTGTGCTCTGGATAACAACAAACATGAATTTTGATAAATTCATTCATTCCATACTGAATCATATCAATTACATATTCGTGGTGGTAATGTCTATTAATAAATTTCATAAAAGAAGCTAGATAAACATTTGCATGTGGTTTCATATATACATTTTCAAAAATATCTGCTTTTGCATGGCCAAATTGATTTTCAAAATCTTTATGAATTGAATCAGGAAGCTGGTTGTATAAATAATCTTTTAATAATTTTTTTCCATAAAAAGAGCCAGAACCTTCATCCCCTAAAACATAAGCAATGGCAGGAACCTCTTCTCTTAAATTTTGACCATCAAAATAACATGAATTTGAGCCAGTTCCTAAAATACAGGATATTGCAGGTTCTCCTTTGTAAGTAGCTAATGCACAAGCAAGTAAATCATGGTCAACTGTAACATTTGAATTGGGATATATTTTACTTAATCCAGATTTAACTATGTTATTCATCTCATCACTTGAACATCCTGCACCATAAAAATATAATCTCTCCGCATTTTTTGATGCTTCATAAAAGTCCTTGTTATTTATAATTTCATTAGCAATAAATTCNCTAGAATGAAAAAAAGGATTAAACCCCATAGTTTTATACATTGTCACCTGATTTTCGTCATTTACAAGTACCCAATCAGTCTTAGTAGACCCACTTTCTGCAATTAGTATCATATTATATAAATTTAAAATATAGTTTTTGAATAATTATTTTTAAAAATGTNTCTGTTAATTAAGAGATTAATCTTTTTAAAGTTATTTAATTTTTTAAATAAATCTTTAATTTTTTCATTACTTTTTGTAAGAATATAATCTGAATTAATTAAGCTTTTTAATAAATCTAAAATCATCTTAATAAAAGTCATAAATATTATAGTTTATAAGGACCAAAATATTTCAACTTCCGAAGACATAGTATTCATTATATAACTTATAGGAAGTAATTCTTTATTAGCTCTTTTTAAAATATCTTCGTTTTCATTTCCCAAAATATTTAAAATGATTTTCTTAGAATTTAGTAGCGATTTTAAATTATGAGTAAGTCTTTTTTTAGGGTGAAAAGGAGCTATATTTAAAGATATATCNGGATGAATTTCAGAAAGTGCATTTTCTGTGTGAACTGTATTTGGAAATAAAGATGCAATATGGCCATCTAAGCCCATCTCTAATAAAACAATAGACTTTTCATTTAAAAAAACAGAATTTGATAGTTTAGCTAATGATAAATTATTTATTTCGTCTTTCAAATCATATATTAAGGGCGTTATAGATGCTTTTTGTAATATGGTATCTCCTAAAGCTTCAGAAATTTTGTAAAAGTTAGTTTCGTTAGATTCATTTTCAACCCATTTTTCATCCGCCAAACCAAACTTTACTTTAGACCAATTAACNTTTGAAATTTCATTAAATCTTTTGTAAAGAGATAATGAACACGCACCACCAGAAAGTAAAACTATTACCTCATTACTTGATTTTGTTTCAATACNTAAGTTAACTTCAATTAANGACAATAAATTGTCTTCTAAAGCATCAGAACTTTCAAATTTTTGAANAATCATTATAAGCTAATATACACTTATTGTTTAACATACACTTAGNATTAAAACAAATATTGTAATATTAACACATAATAAAATTATAGGAATTTTANAAGGCTTAGAAAATTATTTTTTTATGACGATAGATTCCTCTATTAAACCATATGAATTAATTACCTCGTTATCGAAAATTAGTTTNATATTNATTTTTGTGTCAATTGGAAAAGAATTNCCATCGATAGTTTTAGTATTCAAGCTAGTTATACCATTTTGAGTTTCTGCATAAAACTCTAATAACGAAAATTCACCATCTTGATATCCATATCCTTCTCCCGAATCTGAATATAATTTACCTTTTGCAGATAAATTAGTATCTAAAGAAATCAGTAACGTAATAGTGTCTAATGAAAAAGAATTAGTTGATACAATGGGATTACATAATGGAATTATAGCTCCAGGTCTAATCAGAAGATCTGGATGGTATTTATGATTCATACTATTTTCACCATTGATTGATACATTTCTCCATTTACCCATTGGAATCTGACCATTTTTATTCCATTTAGGTACAATTAATAAATCGTCTCCCAGCAAAAAANNTTCTTGTTCAGTTCTTAAATGTTTTTCTGCCGGATTATTAAAAAAAACTGGTCTCATAACTGGCATCCCTGTATTTGAACTTTCCCAAAACAAGGTATATAAATAAGGTAATAATCGGTACCTTCTTTGCAAGGCTTCTCTTGAAACTGTTTCTACTTCTTCTCCAAAAGACCAAGGTTCCTGATTTATAGAACCTTTAGTTGAATGAGCTCTAGAAAATGGATAAAAAGCTCCTACAGCTATCCAATGAGCATATAATTCTGGTGTTGCATTTCCAGCAAANCCTCCTATATCTGGTCCATTGAAAGGTTGTCCAGATAGACTTAAATTCAAACTCATTGGGATAGATAACTTTAAATGATTCATTGAAGAATTATTATCTCCAGTCCAAGTTGCTGCATAACGGTGCCCACCTAAAAAGTTAGACCTAGTTAATACAAATGGTCTTTTTTCAGGATTAGATTTAANGATTCCTTTTCTTGAAGATTCTACCATCATCATTCCATATACATTATGGTACCTTAAGTGTATATCATTTTTAATATTTTCATCTCCAAGATGTTTATTACTATCTGGCATNGTCCAATCCNCNGTTTCAAAAACAGCTGGTTCATTCATNTCGTTCCAAACTCCATCAACTCCNTTAGCCATAAAGTTCTCATACAATCCTCCCCACCAATTAGAAACTTTAGACTGAGTAAAATCTGGAAAAACACAATCTCCTGGCCAAACCTTCCCTAGAAAAACAGAATCGTTTATTGTCTGCACCCAAGCATTTATTTTTTCTCCTGAATCATAAACAAAATATCCTTTTTCAGCTTTGATACCAGGATCTATCATCCAAACAGATTTAAAATCGTTCTTGTGTAAATAATCATTAGTTTCTTTTGGATTAGGAAAGTTAACGGAATCAAAAGTGAAAATTTTAAAATCTTGCATGTAATCAATATCCATCCATATTACATCGCAAGGAATATTCTTTAAACGCATTGTATCAGCTAAAGATTTAACTCTTTCATCNGGATAATAAGAATACCGACATTGGTGAAAACCTAAACTCCAAAGTGGAGGAAGTTCAATAGTGCCAGTAAGTTTTCCAAGCTCTTTCATAACCTCTTGAGGAGAATCTTTTTCAATTACTATAACTCTAAATGCTGGACCCTCAGAAGAAAAAGTAATTCTTTCCCCTAAAGAAATTTCCATTTTCCAAGTATTATCTGCTATAACTCCAAAACTTTTACCATCTTCTCCAACTCCTAATACCCAAGGATGAGACTGATAAAGCCTTTGCCCATTGTCTTTGCCATATCCATAATTGTCTGTATTCCATAATTTAACAGTCTTTCCATTTCTAATCAAATCTCCCATAACTTCTCCAGTTCCGTATAAATCTACATTTGAACCAAATGAAACTTGTGCTATCTGTCTATCCGAAAATTCTGAAAAAGTCACATTTAAANAACTAGAATCTAATAGTTTTTCAATTTCTGATGGTTCGTTTAGTATAGCAAAAGAGGGTGTATGTGATGATTTATCATATCTTGGTGGATAATAAATATTTACATTACCATCACAGTTAATAATGTTTTGTTTGATTTGTTTTTCACCACAACTAACAAATAAAAAAGAAACTAAGAAGAGTAAATAAAGTAGATTTGAATTGTAATTCATTGTNTAGTATTTATATTAAATCTTTAATTAATTTATTTAGATTTTAGATATTTTAATAACCTTTTGACTGTATTTTAATAAATATATTCCTTTTTCTAGATCTCCTAAAAATATTTTNCCATTATAAAAAGTACCATTTTTAATAATTTCTCCATTAATATTTAGGATATAATAAATTTGATTTTTAATATTAAAACTATCTGAAATATATAAAAAATCAACAACTGGATTTGGAAAAATAANAAAACTTTTTTCCTCAAAATCTATAGTGCTATTANGAGAATTACAGNCGCAGTTATTTTTTGAAATATTAAGATTTGGTTCAGGTGGTGCATTNTAAGTNACTTTTACCCAACATTTTTGACCCATTTGGTTTTCAGTAGTATTTCTTATTTTAATAGTATATAAATCTTCATTTAGTATTGAGAAATCATGAGAGAAATCTCCTATTCCACTAATTGAATCTATTATATTGCAATTGCTNTCTAACAGTAATATGTCTACAGATAAATTATTAAATAGTGGATAAAATTCAATATTTAAATTGCTTTGTGTCTCTAAATGGACTTTACCAACAACCCTACATTCTTTACTTTGGTTAGGCAACATTCCTCCTTGTTGTAAAGAAGATATATGACTGTCTCCTAAATCATTNGCCATTTCCCATTCTTGAGTAATTTGTTCTGAGGGATTAGAATAATTGGTTGTAATTCCATCTGGAGCCCAAATTGAATACCCTTTTCTAGAATTATTAGAAGAGCCATCACATGGGGGAATATTAATATCTATTTTCCCACCACCATATACAATTATAGTATTTGTATTAGCACCAGAGTAATCTTTTAAAACTGTACCATCTGTCCAGTTAGTTTGGACACCGATTAAGTTTTTCCAATTACTCCAACTATCATTAACAGCTATAATTGCTTTACTATCTCTTTCAATAACTAATGCATCATTATTTTGCCACCTTACTAAATAAGAACCGTCTTTAAAGTTTAGATTTTGATGGCACCAAATAATATTTACAATATCAGATCTCATTGGTAGTTCTATTATATCCTTAGGGTTATGGCTGTATCTATTTCCATTATAACCTATATCAAATAAATCTTCAAAAAATACCATTGGTGATCCATCTAGTGCAAAGGAAATGGCGTAAACTACACTTAATCTAGGATCATTGGGTTCAATTTGAGTTCCTAGTTGTTGAGAACTATTCCAACCATTATAATTGCCATCAGAATCTAGAATTGGTCTAAATGTATCATGATTATTTACAAAAGGTACTGTTCTTTGTCTATTAAGTTGCTGATAATTNGGAACTAANCCCAAATCAAATGCTCCATTTCCTTGAACGATACCTACCAAGGCATTTCTTAAAGAAAAATCAAATGTGCCAGCTCTATTTTGAACATCATTGCACCATTGATCAAGTTCTGTTGAACCACCTACCCATTCACCAACTGCNAACATATCATCTGTTCCATTAGCCCATAAATTACCGTATTGTAAGTTCCATAGATAGTCCTCAGCTATATAAGTTGGGAAATGTTTTATAGCGTCTAATCTAACACCTGAGAAACCGACTTGCTTTTTATACCATAATATCCAATTACGCATTTCGTCTCTCATATAATTTACTGTTTGAATTGGATTAAATACACAGTTAGAACTTTGTCCATACGATGAACTTTCATAAGAAATGTCTGGACCCCAAAAAGGAGAATTAATATCATTTGTGCAACAAATAAATCCATTGTTAGGATAAAAGTTCTGCCAATTTTTATGAAATCTACCTTCTCTTGAAGTATAATTTCCTGCNGTAGAATTTAAAGCTGGTGATTTATGGCAAACATACCTGAAATTTTTATACTTATTTGTTGAACCATCGTCTATAGCAGCTGGATCTCTGCCTCCATTTCCAGTTACGCTTCCAGCTCCTGTTACATGATTTAGAACAATATCTTGAACTACATCAATACCGTTTGCTTTCATTACAGCTACCATTCTTAATAGTTGATCCTTATCTCCCAATTTTGTTTTTAAAAAACCTTTCTGGTATTTGTCACCTAAATCATAGTGATCAAATGGAGCATAACCCATATCAGTTATTTGAGTATTTTTAATTGATGGAGGAATCCAAATAGCATCAATTCCAACATCTCTTAGTCTTGGAGCTAAGTCAACTAAATAATCTGAATATCTGTTGTTGTAATTTAAATTATAATAATCCCACCAAAANCCTTGAAGTAATACTTGATAATTATTAGAATTCAGTTGAGAATAAGGTTGAAAAAAAAAACTTANAAAAAATAAAAAAAAAATAAATCTAATAACCATCATTTTGAGACAGATTTGTATTTAGGATTAAATCTGAAGTAGGAATAGGATATAATTTTAAATGGTTATCTACACCAATTCCTGTAAAATCACCACCTTTTAATGGCCANACATAATCTGCAGATGTAAAATAGTCAAATCTTATTANGTCAGTTCTCCTTGTAGCTTCCCAGCTCAGTTCCCGAGACCTTTCATCTAATATTTCATTAAGTGAAATTGAAGTTAAATTATAATCTGAATTTTGAAAAGCTCTTTCTCTTATAAGATTAACATTTTGAATTGCTGTACCTTGATCACCTAGACGAAGTGCTGACTCTGCTAACATTAAATGAACATCTGCTAATCTAAACATGGGGTAATCAATATCTACATGAGCAGTATTTGAATTATTTGAACCACTAGTATTGTCTCTATTAATGTTTTTAAATTTTGGAAAAGCAAAGCCATGTCTAAAATTTCCCAAATTAGATATAGTAAGTTGTTGCCCTTTTGTAAAAAATAAAAATCGATTATCGTTAGAACTATAATTTGAGTCAATTAAAACATAATTTGTATCAATAGATAAGGAACTGGAAATAACCGTGTCATTCGGTATATTAGANGTATCTAGGTAAAGGTAGGTTTTCGTATAATCAAATTTTTCAACCAACTTTTCTGTANCCCTTAAACCTCCCCATCCTCCATTTACTCCGTAATCTGTTGCACTCATATCTCCACCAATTGATGCACAAACTAGAAATGTTGTTCCTCCCCATGTTTGGGCATACAAGCCATCGAAAACAACAGGNAAAATAATTTCATTTGAAGAATGATTATCTGCTAAAAAAATATGCTGATAGGACTCATCTAATTGAAATAAATTTGAACTTATAATATTTTCACATTGNGTTCGACAATCTTCATATCTTGAAGAACCAATATATACTTCAGCATTTAAATATAACTTTGCCAATAATGTCTGAACTGCTTGCTTTGATGCTCTTCCATANGGTAACGAAGAAGTATTTGCTAAAAGANTGTTTAAATCTAACAATTCAGTTTCTAAATATTGAAACAAGTCATCTTTTGAGATTTGAGGTGGATTAAATGCACCAACTCTGTCATTTTCAGTAATAAATGGTACACTTCCAAATAANTCTAATGCATGGTAATAACTTAAAGCTCTTAAAAATCTTGCCTCGTTTCTATATGTATTTATTATTTGAATATCTTCTTGATTAAAATTTCTTTCTGTCAATTTTTCTTCATTAGATTGATAAATAAATTCATTACATAGAGTTAATTGATAATAAATTCTGTAATACATTCCTTTTATCCATCCATCTTCAGGGCTCCATTGAATTTTATTAAGTGCGGGAATACCAGGATCATTCCAACCACAAACTGCCTCATCAGTTGGAAGCTCCTGAAGATTCCAAAGAACTCTCACATAAGATGAAAAACCTTCATCNATAGTTTCTCCGGAGATATCTGATTGACCAGCTGGTCCTTGAATACCTGTCATTGACAANCCTGAATAAAGTTTTGAGAGAACATTAATATACTGACTAGGATCACTGTAAATTACTTCAGAGTTGAAACCATACCTTGGTGAGAAATCGAGAGGTTTTTTACAAGAAAATATAAAAATTAAAAATAAGGGAAAAATTAATTTTTTCATTTTTTAAAAATTAAAATTTAAGTTAAGACTAAATACTCNAGGTCTTGGATAAATATTGTTATCAATTCCTCCTCCAATCTCTGGATCTAATCCACTATATTTAGTCAATAAAAATAGATTCTGTACTGAAATTGAAATATCAAGATTTTTTACTTTATTATCCAAAACATCTCCAATATTATATCCTATATTNAAAAAGTCAACTCTGAAAAAATTTGCTTTTTCCAGGTAATAGTCACTTTGTAATTGGTAATCAGTAATATTTTGAACTTCACTTTCATAATACAAAGAACTTATATTACTTAAAAATCCTTGCGTACCGTTTATAGATTGATAAGTTGCAGTATTTGAGTGGATATTATTATATATATACCCCCCAATTTCTGANCTAAATGATATACTCGAATACCAGTTTTTATAGTTTAAATTTATTGCTCCACCAATTAATAAATCTGGAATAGGTTTGTTGATAATATATTTATCGNTAGGTGAAATTATGCCATCTCCGTCTCTATCATTAAAGGCATGAATAGTTTGCCATTTATCAGTATTATCAATAATTCCATCATTATTTATATCAATAGATGCTTGTTCACCAACTTGTATGGGTAGATTGCTCTGATCGTATAATTGTTCATAAAGTAAAAAAGAAAAAGTAGGATTATTTAAACTATGAATCTGTACNGTATTTCCAATNCCACCAGCGATNCCACCAACCTGTATACCAATACTAGAAGTATCTTCAATTAAAGACAATCTTGTAACTCTATTTTGATTATATGCAAAATTTGCAGAAACCGAAAGATTCAAATCTTTTTCTTGAATTAAACCTATATTTAAATTTAATTCAATACCCTTATTGGACATTCCACCAACATTTGTTAAAACTTGATTGGTAAAGTTTGTTCCAGCAGGAACCGAAACGGTTGCTAATAAATCTGATGTAATCTTATTGTATAAATCTAAACTTCCTGAAATTCTATCATTTAATAAACCAAAATCTANACCTAAATTACTACTTNTGGTTTCTTCCCATTTTAAATTTCCATCAAAACCNGCAGGTCTGTATACATAGTAAAAATTATTATCAAATCCGTATTGAGCTGTTGAAGTACCAATAAAATAATTTGAAATATAACCATAATCACCTATCCCGTCTTGTTGACCATTAACACCATATCCGAACCTAATTTTAAAATAGTTTATTTTAGAAAAGTTTGACATAAATTTCTCCTCGCTAACAATCCAAGCTGCCGAATAAGATGGAAAAAAACCCCACCTAGCTTCAGGACTGAATCTTGATGAACCATCCCTTCTTAGAGTTGCATTTAAAACATATTTATCATCTATATTATATATAGCTCTTCCATAGAAAGACATAATGGCATTTTCTGTAAAAAATGGATTTTCTGGAGCAGGATAAATAATTGAATCCTCACTTTGATTAAAAACTGGTAAATTTGGACTATTTGAATTCCAATACTGATAAGAAAAACCTGTTGTAATATCTAAGTAGTTTTTGCTACTATCTTCCCTATTGTTAAAATTAATGTATGCATCTGAAAGATAATTTCTTTTATTGGAGCTATATCTATTGAAAGAACCTTCAGAAAAATAACCAGAAGCAGAATTTGAAAGTACTTCAACTGTTCCCTCTCCTTTAGAAAAATCAAAGCCTGCATTATAGTTCAAAGTAAGTTGAGGTAAAAATTTTGGATTGTATGAAAGTTTTGAATTGCCAATATATCGCTGTACAGAACTTAAATCATTTTTTTGATTGATTAATCCAACAGGGTTTTTAGCAGCAAGTGTATTTGGGCTACCATTATTTTGGGTCCATTCAAAATAACCTCCATATGTGTCATTTTGAGAATAAACTGGTTTTGTAGGGTCAAAATAAGCAGCTCCTAAGGCTCCCCTATCTGCAAATCTAGAATTGGTTTGAACTAATTTATTATTAATTTCTAATTTTAATTGTTCATTAAATAGGGTGGGATTTAGGTTTAGGCTAATATTATTTCTAACAAATTGATCTCTTTTTAGTAATCCATTATCAACTCTATTTCCAAATGAAAATCTCCAATATTTTTTAGAGACAGCTACATTAAAATCATTTACTATAGTATTTCTAAAAACTTCTTTTTGCCAGTTAGTATTGTAATTAGAATCTCCCAATAATTCAATTTGATTCGCTGACCCATTATTATAAACTAAATTCCTCAAGGAGTCCCCAGAAAGAACATCTGCAAATTGAGCAATAGTACTTAGTGATGTTTTCTGATTTACTGTGATTTTTAAATCTCCTTCACCTTTCTTAGTAGTGATTAAAATTACTCCATTTGCACCTCTAGATCCATATATTGCACTTGCTGAAGCATCTTTTAACACTACAAATGATTCAATATCATTTGGGTTTATTAATGAAAGTGGATTTGCAGCTCCAGCTATCCCTCCATTATCTACTGGAACACCATCGATAACTATTAGCGGATCATTACTTGCATTTATTGAAGTTCCACCTCTAATCCTTAGAGTACTTCCAGAGCCTGGAGCACCATCATTGGATGTAACTTTTAAACCAGGGACTTTACCCATAATTAATTGTTCTGGAGTAGCAAGAGAGCCCTTTAAAAATTTATCTTCGGAAACTGCAACAGCAGAACCAGTTAAATCTTTTGTTCTAGCTGTACCATAGCCAATAACTACTGCTTCATCTAAAAGTTTAATATCTTCTTTTAAAACAATATTTAAAATTAAATCTTTACTAATGTTTAATTTTTTTGAAACTTTTAGAAATCCAACTGCACTAAATTCAATATTTAACTCTCCTAGAGATATATTTTCAATACTATAATCTCCATTAAAATTCGTACTTGATGCCAAATTTAAATTAGGAATTTTAATGTAGGCTCCAATAACTACATCACCATTGTCGTCAATAATATTTCCGCTCAGGGTAAATTGAGCTTTGATGTGGAATGAAAAAAGAAGAAAAAAAGAAAATATTATATAAGAAGACTTATGTCGCATAATATGGAAGTTTATTAATACCTGATTCAAAAATAAACTTTTTTAACGTCATTTATACGTTAAGTAGATTTTTTTTTTAAATTTAATAAATTTAAAATCTACAATTATGAAAAAAATATACTTTTTATTATCAATAATAACGACGTTTAGTTTGTCAGCTCAGGTATCTATTACTCACAGAGTTGATATAACTGATTATCTTGCTGGAGGTGCAACATTAGATCCTACAGGAATTAGGATAGCAGGAAATTTTGCTGATAATAGTGCAACTACAGGATCTACAAGCATGGTAAATTGGACACCTACTGATGCTGGAGGTGCAATGACAGATTTAGGTAATAATGTATGGGAAATAACTATTGACTATCCAAATTCTGGAGATACAGTTTATTACAAATTTGTAAATGGAGATTGGGGTTCTGACGAGTCTGTTAATGATACGGTTTGTGGTGGTGGCGGTGGTTTTGGATCAGATAGAATTTTTGCAATTCCTACTTCAAATACTGGTTTTACATATTGTTGGGCTTCATGTACACAATGTGATGGCTCAGCTGCAAATATAATTGAATCTAACATCACAAATGTTTCAGTAAGTCCAAATCCAAGTGAAAACTATACAGTCTTCAATTTCAATGTGAAAAATTCAAATGAAACTAGTATTTTAATTTATGATATAACTGGAAAATTAATTGATAATGTGATTAATAGGGTAATAACTAGTGGATCACAATCTATTGAATACAATACTTCTTACTTAAACAATGGGATCTATATTTATAAAATAATTTCTGATAATGAAGATACAACAGGAAAATTAATTATAAAATAGCATAGCTATTATCTAAAAAAAAGAGCTCTTTCGGGAGCTTTTTTTATATCATGAAATATGGTTAAAAACAATCCATTCATTTTAATTTTTTTATTAGCCTATCAAATTGGACTAACTCAAATTATTCAAATTAGTCCCGCATTTCCAACTGTTAATGATGTGATAACTCTTCAATATGATGCTGGACAAGGTAATGGCGGTCTCATTGGAGTAAGTCCAGTATATACACATACGGGAATAGTTACTCAAAGTGGTTTACCTAGTTCTTGGTCGTATGTTCAAGGAAATTGGGGTCAAGCAGATACAAATGTTCTTATGACTGACTTGGGAAATAATTTACATGAAATTGTTATTGACATAGACCAATATTATGGATTTCCTAATGGAACAAATGTTGCAAAACTTGCATTTGTATTTCGAAACTTTGATGGTTCATTAGAAGGAAAAACTGCTACTATGGGTGATATATTCTATCCAATTTACCCAATTAACGGAGGTTTTCAAGCTGCTATTTTTAAACCATTTTCTGATTTGATAGTAAATTTAAATGATACTATTTCTATTAATGGACAATCAAATTCGAATGCTACTATTCAACTATTTGATAATGGAATGCTAATAGCAGATACTATAAATTCAACTTTAATAGAAAAAAATATAATTGTAAACTCATACGGCGATCATCAAATTGTACTGGTTGCAGATAATGGAAGTACCATCATAAGAGATACTGTTAATTATGTAGTTATTCCNGCACTNAATTTAGTNGANCCNCCAANTGGATTAGTAGATGGNATTAACTATATAAATGACTCTACTGTNACTTTNAAATTTTANGCACCAGNAAAAACAACAGTTAATTTAATNGGTGATCATAATAACTGGANNGTAAATTCTTCTTCCTTTATGTCTTTATCNACAGANAGTANNTATTGGTGGAANACNATNNNNGGATTAAATNNNGGNGNNAAATANACNTATCAATATTTAGTNGATGGTGTTATTAAAATTGCAGATCCACTNAGTCCATTGATTTTAGACCCCAATAACGATGCAAATATTGGAAGTTNTAATTANCCNANNCCTATNCCCTANCCATCNAATTANACCNANGGNNTTGTAACTGTTATGGAACCTGGGAAAACTNCTTATAACTGGANAAATAACAACTTTACNCCACCAGATAATAAAGATTTAATAATTTACGAGCTANTAGTCAGAGATTTTGTTTCCACTCATAGTTACCAAACTTTAATAGATACTTTGAACTATTTAGTCGAACTAGGAGTTAATGCAATTGAACTAATGCCACCTGGAGAATTTGAAAATAATGAGAGTTGGGGTTATAATCCAAGTTTTCATATGGCATTAGATAAATACTACGGAACACCTGAGCATTTCAAGGCATTTGTAGACTCTTGTCATGGAAGAGGGATTGCTGTTATAAATGATATTGTNTTTAACCAAGCTTTTGGACAAAGTCCTATGGTTAATTTATATTGGGACGGATTGAATAATCGACCTGCTTCCAATAACCCTTGGTTTAATGAAGTTTGTCCACATCCTCCTTATTGTTGGGGATATGATTTTGACCATTCTTCAGAAGCAACTAAAAACTTCATTGACAGAGTAAACCATTATTGGCTAGATGAATACCATATAGATGGATTTAGATTTGATTTNACTAAAGGGTTTAGTAATAACTCTAATAACTACGATGATGATAGAATCAATCTACTTAAAAGAATGGCAGATACNATATGGTCAAAACATCCAAATGCATANGTAATTTTAGAGCATTGGTCAGATAANAATGAAGAAAAAATATTAGCTAATTATGGTATGATGCTGTGGGGAAATGTTACCTATGGCTATCAAGAATCGGCAATGGGCTACCCCTCAAACTCCGATCTTTCTTGGGGAGTTTATAAAAATAGATTGTGGAATGAGCCACACTTAATATCTTATATGGAAAGTCATGATGAAGAAAGAATAATGTATAAAAACATTACCTATGGAAATACAACAGGACAACAAAATGCCAAGAACTTACTTAACGGACTTAAAAGAACTGANGGTTTGGCTGCNCTAATGCTTACTACACCNGGTCCTAAAATGATTTGGCAATTTGGNGAACTTGGTTATGATATTTCTATAGATTATAATTGTAGAGTTTGTAATAAACCAATACTATGGAACTATTTTACAGAAAATAGTCGGAAACGACTATATGATGTGTACAAAGCATCCATAGAACTTAGAAAATCACATCCTGTATTTACAGGAGATGATTTTACTTANAGTTTAAATGGNGCAGTAAAATCTTTGAAATTAAATGACCCTAACATGAATGCAGTTGTAATTGTAAATATTGATGTCAATCANCAAGACAGAACACTAGATTTTCAACATAANGGTTGGTGGTATGAATATTTTAGCGGAGATAGNATTGAAATAAATGGNAATNCTGATCTTAGTTTTTTACCNGGTGAATATCGTATCTANACTGATTTAAAACTANNTTCTCCAGACATTCAAAACACTTTAAATATTGAAGAATATCAATTCGCGGAATGGGAAACTAATCTTTTTCCAAACCCNGTGATTGATTTTTTACAAATTGAAGTTAAAGGTTGTAAACACCAACCAATTAAATTTTCAATTATTGATCCGCTAGGAAAATTGGTNATCCAAAAAATTAAAAATCATTCAGAATTATATAGTTTTGATTTAAGTAAGTTAAAATCTGGAAACTATTTTATATTAATTGAACAGGAAAAGAAAATTAAATTACATAAAGTATTAAAAGAATAAGATTATTACTTTTTGAGTTCTAAGACTAAAACTGAGTTAGGTTTTATCNCAAAATTATTTTCTAAAATGTATTTTTTTTCTTCTAATATATCNAAAGCNGNTTTATAGTNAGATATTATTTCTTNATATCTATCTAATTGGATTACTTCAGNTTTATCTTTACTATTAAAAACAACCATGACTGCATCTTTTTCATCATATCTAAAATAACTATAGATACCATTTGAATAAGGTGTAAATTGCATTAGTTTACCATGATGAATTACATTTTTAGATTTTCTCCAGTTTAATAATTTCTTAACAAATTCTTGTGCCTCTTTTTGTTGTCGAGTTAATCCATTGCCATTAAAACCATTTATTTTATCCCCTTTCCAACCACCAGGAAAATCAGATCTTGTTCCTCCGTCGTTATTTCCTTTATTATTAGTCATTAATATTTCGTCGCCATAATAAAAATGAGGAATTCCTCTTATTGTACTGTAAAAGACCATAGTCATTTTAAACTTATTAAAATCTTCATTTAAGGTGGTAAATATTCTTTTGGTGTCATGATTATTAGGAAAAACTACAAGCTTATAAGGATCTGGATATAAAAAATCATTAGAAAGCATATAATAAACCTCTTGCCATGCTTTCCATTTGTCTTTTTCCTCCAAATCTTTAATTGAATTATTAAAGGACTCCATCAAAGCTATATCAAGCACACTTGGCAGACATGAAGTATAATTGTCATAATTTTTTTTCCCTTCTTGCCAATAGGATAAAGTTGCTGCATGTGGGAACTTTGGATATTCCTCACCAACACTCATAAAATTTGGATATTCTTTTTTAACTGCACACGACCAATCATTAATAAATTTTTTGTCATTGTAAGGGTAAGTATCCATTCTAATTCCACTAATTCCAGAATATTCGATCCACCATAGTGAATTTTGAATAAGATAATTAGCCATCATCTTATTATTTTGATTCAAATCTGGCATTGTTTCCACAAACCAACCATCTACAAAAGCTTTTTTATCATATTTAGATGCATANGGATCTTGAACTGAATAATGAGCATGAGAAGTTTGGGTGTATTTTCCTTCAAAATTTATCCAATCTTTGGTAGGAGGATCTTTAACAAACCAATGTTCTGAACCAGAATGATTGCTAATCATATCCATAACAATTTTTATATTTTTTTCTTTTGCAACAGAGCATAAAGTTTTATATAAACTATTATTTCCAAATCTTGGGTCAATCTTATAATAATCTGTTGTTGAATATCCATGATAAGATGATTTTTTCATGTCATTTTCTAATAGGGGATTAATCCAAATAGCAGTAAACCCCATCTCAGAAATATAATCTAAACTTTGAATAATTCCTTCAATATCGCCACCATGTCTACCCCAAATGTTTTCTCTATCAGGTTGTTCTTTTAAATAAGGAATATCGTCATTTTCAGGATTTCCATTTACGAACCTATCTGGTGTTATTAAATAAAGAACATCTTTTTGATTAAAGCCATTTCTTCCATTTGAATCCTTTTTATAAATTGGAAAATCAAACGACTTTAATAAATCACCATTTTTTGAAAATTCTAGATTTATATTTTGTGGNTTAGCATTATTTAAAATTTCAATATCAATAAAAACATAATTTGGATTGGATGTTTTTGTTATTGCTTTTAAATTTACATCGCTATGAACTTGACTTATTTTAAAATCACAATTAGCTAAATTATTTCCATAGCATAACAACTGAACTTCATTATGAACCATTCCTGTCCACCAATTAGGTGGTTCTACTCTAAGTGTAGAGTCTTGAGGAATAAAAACACAAATATTAAATAAAGCAATAAAAAATGTAAAAAAATTTCTCATTTTGACTTATTTAAAATATTAAAAAAATATACTATATTAATAAACGTAATAATGACATTAAGTAAATATAAATAAAATCGTGTCAAATAATATACTTAAGAATAAAATCAATAATTCNATTAATCCTAATATNTCTGTAGACTGTGTAATTTTNGGATTTAATGGAAATCAGCTTTATGTTTTACTAATTGATAGAGAAAATCAATTAAAAAATGTNATTTCTGAATATGCATTNCCTGGAAATTTAATATTAGATAATGAAAATCTTGATATGGCTGCAGAAAGAGTTCTGAAAGAACTAACTGGTCTTTCTGTTATTTACCTAGAGCAATTTGGCGCATTTGGGGATCCTGAAAGAATTAAAAAGAAAGAAGACCAAGCTTGGTTGAAAGCCGTAAGACGTAATCCTAATGCTAGAGTTGTTACAGTTGGATATTACTCCTTAATTAGAATGTCTGATTACGAGCTTAACCCATCTTCATTTGCTAAGAATGCAAAATGGATGCCTTTAAATAGTGTTAAAAAACTACCATTTGATCATTTAAAAATTCTTAATAGTAGTATTGAATACCTAAGGTCAAATACCAAGATAAAACCTGTAGGATTTAATTTGCTTCCTGAAAAATTCACTCTAAATCAAATGCAAAAACTTTACGAAGCTATTTTTGATAAAAAAATAGACAATAGAAATTTCAGGAGAAAAATTATTAATCTGAATATTTTAGACAAATTAGAAGAAAAACAGTTGGGAGTAGCACATAAACCTGCCAACTATTACAAATTCAATAAAAACAGATACGAAAAATACTTAGAAAGCGGCTTTTATAAATTTGAATTCTAAATAAACTAAAGTTTAACTATTCTTTTAGAGGGGATAGGGTTTTTGGTGCCTGAATAACTTAATACATAGATACCATTAGGAATATTACTTAAATCAACTTCGAAATAATTATAACCTCTTTTAAGTTCAATAGAATTTGATTTTACAATTACTCCTTTGAAATCTTTTAAAACCATTTGGATATCATCCCCTTGGTAATATTCTAACTCAAATTCTAAAGAAATTCTATCGTTAGTTGGATTAGGGTAAATATGGTAGTCTTCTACTTTAGTTCCACAATTAATTGCAATAGGACTAAATGATTTTGAAATACCATCAAAATCTGTTTGAAATAGTTTGTAATAATTTATACCTGATTTTGGAGAGTAGTCGGTCCAATTATAAGTAATTTCTTCATTGTTAGTTTCCCCTCCATTAATATATCCAACTTCTTCCCATTCTAAATTATTTATACTTCTTTTGATTGTAAAATAATCATTGTTTACTTGAGAAGCAACTACAAATTCTAAATAGGTTTGATTATCTATACACTCACCATCAAATGAAACTAAGTCTATTGGCAAGTAATTTCCTCCGTCTAATGATCCTAAAGTAAAAATCGTAGAAGTGGCAAAATTAACTATCCCAGCAGTAACAACTGTTCCATTAAAAATATTTCCAGTTGGATTAGAATTTATAGCATCCCAATGTTCATCCCCAGTACTCCATTCTGCCCATGTAATTAAATCTATATTTGCTTCATCTCCAGGAGTTCCAGGACCACCAGTACCATATTGATCTCTATCGGTCCAATTAACTGATAACGTAGCATTAGCCGCACCAGTTCTTAGAATGTTATAGTAATAACCTTTATCTATAGGTATAGCAGGGCTATTTATTACAGGAGGGTCAGCAGTAGAATTCTGATTAGCATATCCACTTACGTGTCCGTCTACTCCAAAACCAGATGTTTGATCAACTGTACCACTAGAAGCAATAGTGTTATCAACATTTATAAATTTATTGTCATCATATCTAACATCAAAAGTAGAAGCATCATCTGTAGCTAAATCTATAGATCTTAAAATAGTCCCATTTCCAACTGGAAAAGAAAATGTCGAAGCAGAACCAAATATTTTAGACAAATATCCATTATCATTAATAACATTTATGTGAGCAGCATCGGTTGCATTTGAAATGGTGCCACTCGAGCCAATAATTAATTTGTTATCGTTAGTAATAACATCTCCACTTGTGAAATCAAGATCTCCATCAACTTGTACATCATTAGCCATTGTTAAATTACCAGCATTGTTTACTGTTAAATCATGAAAGGTTTCAGCAGGTAAAGCCTGTGATAAAGCTGCATCAAATGTAACCTTTCCTAAAGTGCTTGTTAAAGTTCCAAAAGTATTTGGTGAAGCATGACTACAAATTAAATTTCCTTCTGCAGTGAATGTAACTGCACCTCCCCCATCAGCAGTAAATTGACCATCCGCATTATAGGTTCCAGTTCCCTCAATTGAAAGCGTACCATCAACATCTGTAAGTCCATTTGCAGTAAATGTTCCAGTAGTAAGAGATAATATTTCATCAATATTTGTAATTCCTGCAACATCAGCATTGAATCCTGCAATAGCCAATGTACCTGATGTAACTTGTAGTTCACCATCAATATCTAAATTGGAACTTGCGGTTATGGTATTACCAGTTAATGGATTAATAAATAAATTAAAAAAATTGTTTCCACCTGCCGCAGTTATTGTTGTAGCATCTCCACTAAGTGTAATTGTTCCAGCACCTGGTGTAAATGTTCCCCCTTGATCATCCCATGATCCTGCTACATTATGAGTAGTACTACCCTGTGGTATAAATGTACCAGCATTTGCAATTGTTAAATCTCCTTCTAAATCAAGTGTGTAATCATTTGTCACTTTCATATCTAATGTTCCTGCATCAATCACTAATGCCCCATTTACATCTAAATCACTTTCCGCTGTCTTTGTGCCTGCTGCTATTGTTAAATTGAAAAAGTTATTTCCACCTGCTGTAGTAATTGTTTTACTATCTCCACTAAGTATAATTGTACCAGCACCTGGTGTAAATGTTCCTCCTTCATCATCCCAAGATCCTGCTACATTATGAGTAGTACTTTCCTGTGGTGTAAACGTACCAG
>PAST01000023.1 GCA_002713405.1 Crocinitomicaceae bacterium
ATAGAGAATCTTATACAGTAGTTATTCCTCCTCCCAATGTTACTGGCGTATTACATATGGGACATATGCTTAATAATACCATTCAAGATGTCTTGGTAAGAAGAGCTAGAATGTTTGGTAAAAATGCTTGTTGGGTACCAGGGACTGATCATGCATCCATTGCTACCGAGGCTAAAGTTGTTCAAAAGTTAAGGGATGAAGGTATTAAAAAAGGAGATTTATCTCGGGAAGAGTTTTTAGAGCATGCTTGGGAATGGACCCATAAGCATGGTGGAGTTATTCTCAGTCAACTTAAAAAACTTGGTGCTTCATGTGATTGGAATCGAACCAATTTCACAATGAATGATAATTACTATAAAAGTGTAATAAATGTTTTTTGTGATCTTCACCAAAAGGGTTTAATATATAGGGGAGAAAGAATGATTAATTGGGATCCTCAAGCAAAAACTGCTTTGAGTGATGAAGAAGTTTTCTATAAGGAAGTAAATTCAAAACTCTATTTTTTAAGATATAAAATTGAAGATTCGGATGATGAATGGGTGAATATCGCTACCACTAGGCCAGAAACTATTCTTGGAGATACTGCAATTTGTATTAATCCAGAAGATCACAGATATACCTCACTTAAGGGTAAAAGAGCAATTGTTCCTTTAATAAATAGAAGTATTCCAATTATTTTTGATGATTATGTAGATATGGAATTTGGTACTGGTTGTCTTAAGATAACTCCAGCCCATGACCCCAATGATTATGATTTAGGTAAGAAACATCAATTGGAAGTAATAAATATTTTAGATTCTTCTGGAAGTTTAAATAAAAATGCTAAATTATTTATAGGTAAAGACAGATTTGATGTAAGAAAGTTAATTGCCGATGAACTAGATAATTCAGGTTACTTAATTAGAATAGAAGATCACATAAATAAAATAGGTTTCTCGGAGAGAACAGATGCTATTATTGAACCAAAACTATCTCTTCAGTGGTTTTGTTCTATGGAAAAATTAAGTATTCCCGCACTAGAAAATGTTATGAACGATACAGTTCAGTTTCACCCTTCAAAATTTAAAAATACTTACCGTCACTGGGTAGAGAATATTAGAGATTGGTGTATTTCTCGACAATTGTGGTGGGGGCATCAAATACCAGCATTCTTTTATGGCGATGGTAAGGAAGATTTTATTGTTGCTCCCAATAAAGAAGAAGCATTAAAGATACTTAATAGTCAATCAGATAAAAAATACAATTTAGACGATTTAGTTCAGGAGGAAGATGTTATGGATACATGGTTTTCCTCTTGGATATGGCCTATTGCTGTATTTGATGGCTTTTCTAATGATAAAAAAGAATTAGATTATTATTACCCTACAAACGATCTAGTTACAGCGCCAGAAATAATGTTTTTTTGGGTTGCAAGAATGATTATTTCTGGCTATGAATATGTAGATAAACCACCTTTTAAAAACGTATATTTTACAGGAATTGTCAGAGATCAGTTAGGTAGAAAGATGTCAAAATCTTTGGGAAATAGTCCAGATCCATTAGAACTAATTAAAAAATATGGAGCAGATGGGGTTAGGGTAGGTATGCTTCTTTCCTCTCCTGCTGGAAATGATTTATTGTTCGATAGAAATCTTTGTGAGCAAGGAAGGAATTTTACTAACAAACTATGGAATTCTTTTAGATTAATTCAATCTTGGACTGTTTCTGATGAGATTGAACAAGAAGAATCCTCATTAATTGCTTTAAAATGGATTGAATCTAAAATTTCTCAAAACATAGTTAATATAAATAGCTCTTACGACAAATTTAGAATTTCAGAAGCTCTGATGTTGACTTATAAAACTATTTGGGATGACTATTGCTCTTGGTTTCTTGAAATGATTAAACCTGCTTTCCAGCAACCAATCGACAGAAAAACTTATGATTCAGTGGTTTTAGTTTTGGAAAAAATTCTTAAAATAGTTCATCCATTTACCCCATTTATTGCTGAAGAAATTTGGCAACAGTTAAAGCCTAGAAACAATACCTATATTGTTAATGCGAAATGGCCAGAAGAAAATATAAAGGATTCCAAAATTTTAGACCAATTTCAAAACTTCCAAGCTATTGTTATGGGGATTAGAAATTTAAGAAAAGAGAAAAATATTTCCAATAAAGTTCTTTTAGAGATAAATGTTAAAGTCAATACAAAATGGTCCAATATATTTGACTCTTTAATATTAAAAATATGTAATTTATCAAGTTTAATTTTTACAGATGAATCAATTTCAGCAGCTTATTCCTTTGTAGTTAATAATAATGAGTTCTTTNTNCCTTTTACTGAATCAATTGATACTAAANCAGAGATTTCAAAAATCGAAATTGAAATTCAAAAAAAGAAAGGCTTTCTTGAAAGTGTNATGAAAAAACTGAATAATTCGAGATTTTCCNAAAATGCTCCTAAACAAGTGGTGGATTTGGAAATCAAGAAAAAAAATGATGCTGAAAAACAAATTAAAATTTTAGAGGAAAGAATTGCCAATTTGTCCTCTTGAAAATTATTTTCAATAATGAAAAATGTATTGTTTCTTTCATCATGGTACCCAAGTAGAGTTCATACAACTTTGGGAAATTTTGTTAGATATCATGCATTGGCTGCTTCAAAATACAATTCAATTAANGTACTATATNTAGTTGCAGACGATAATGTAAAAGATTATGAAATTAAGTATTTCCAAGATAATGAACTTAAAACAACTATTGTTTATTTTAAAAGAGGTTTTTTTAAGTATCTAAATTATTTTATTGCTTTTAATAAAGGATTTCAATTCCTTAAAGAGAAAAATAAATTAAAATTTGATATTGTTCACATGAACATAATGCATCCAGGTATTTGGCAAGCACTTTATTTAAAATTNAGATATAAAATCCCTTACATTGTTTCAGAAAATTGGCACGGTTTTCAGGATTTAGGAAAGTATAATTTGAGTTTTTTAGAAATGAAGCTAATTAAGCTTGGATTTAGGTTTTCATCTGTAATTTCTCCTGTTTCTCAACAATTAAAAAATTGCATGATTAATGCCAATTATAAAGCAAAATATATAATTATTCCAAATGTGGTAGATACTGATAAATTTCATTTAGCAGAAAAAGATGTCAATAATAAAAACTTTACTTTTTTACATGTTTCTACATTAGATGATTCTATTAAAAATGTTTCTGGAATAATAAATGCTTTTGAAAAAATAAAGCACAAAAATATAGAATTAAAAATCATAGGAGATGGTCCAGTTGATTGGATTATTAAAAAAGTCAGTTCTTTAAAAACCAAGAATACAGTANTAGTTGAATATGAAAAAACACATGATCAAATTGCTAAAGAAATGCAAAAAGCAGATGTTTTTGTGCTATTTAGTAATATTGAGAATCTTCCTCTTGTTTTAATAGAATCTATTTCCTCNGGAACTCCATTCATTGCAACAAAAGTGGGAGGTGTTCCAGAGCTATTCAANAATGAAATGGGAAGGTTGGTGGATGCTGGAAGTATTGATCAACTATTAAATGAAATGAATTTCATGATTGAAAACCATAATTTCTTTAATTCTTCTAATATAAGGTCTTATGCAATTAAGAATTATTCAAATGAAGAAGTTGGTAAAAAGTTCAATGATTTATATATTGAGTACTGCATTTAAATAATCAAATTAAAATATATGTCAGACGATAAAAANATAATTTTTTCTATGGTTGGTGTAAGTAAGNAAACACCNGAAGGAAAACAAATTTTAAAGAATATTCATTTGTCATTTTTTTATGGGGCTAAAATTGGAATTTTAGGACTAAATGGGGCAGGTAAATCTACCGTAATGAAGATTATTGCAGGAATAGATAAGAATTACCAAGGAGATATTGTTTTTTCTGAAGGATATACTGTAGGATATTTAGCCCAAGAACCAGAGCTGAATGAAAATATGACCGTTAAAGAAATTGTCCAACAAGGTGCAAAAGAGACTGTAGATTTATTGAAGCAATACGACGATATAAATAATCAGTTTATGGACGAGGACATCATAAACAACCCTGAAAAAATGGATGCATTAATTAAGTTGCAGGGAAAAGTACAGGAGCAAATTGACCAATTAGATGCATGGGATTTAGATTCAAAACTAGAGCTAGCAATGGATGCTTTAAGAACACCCGAAGGATCAACTTCTATTAAAAATCTTTCTGGAGGAGAAAGAAGAAGAGTTGCATTATGCAGGTTATTACTTCAACAACCAGATATTCTTCTTTTAGATGAGCCAACTAACCATTTGGATGCTGAGTCTGTTCATTGGTTAGAATTACATCTTCAGAACTACAAAGGAACCGTTATTGCAGTTACTCACGACAGATATTTTTTAGATAACGTNGCTGGTTGGATTTTAGAATTGGATAGAGGAGANGGTATTCCATTTAAAGGAAATTACAGTTCTTGGCTAGAACAGAAATCCAAAAGATTAGCACNAGAAGAAAAAACAGAAAGTAAAAGAAAAAAAGCATTAGAGAGAGAACTTCATTGGGTTAGACAAGGNCAAAAAGGAAGACAATCTAAAGGAAAAGCAAGACTTAATAATTATGAAAATTTATTAAATCAATCTATAAAAGAAAAAGAGCTCAAAATAGAAATTCCTATNCCTAATGGACCAAGACTNGGAAAGGAAGTAATTGAAGCCATCAATGTTTCCAAAGGATACGATAATAAATTATTGTATGAAAATCTAAATTTCAAATTGCCACCTGCTGGAATTGTCGGGATTATAGGTCCAAATGGTGCTGGAAAAACAACACTATTCAAGATGATTATGAACGAAGAGAGTTCTGATTCCGGTGAGTTTAAAGTTGGTGAAACAGTTAAAATTGGTTATGTTGATCAAAGACATAAAACAATTGACAAAAATAAATCAGTCTATGATGTAATTAGCGAAGGAAATGACAATCTCGAGATTGGTGGACAAACTATTAATTCAAGAGCTTATGTTTCCAAGTTTAATTTTTCAGGATCTGATCAGCAGAAAAAAGTAGGTNTTCTTTCTGGAGGTGAAAGAAATAGATTGCATCTTGCTATGACCTTAAAAACAGAAGCTAANGTACTTTTACTAGATGAACCTACCAATGATATTGATGTAAATACTTTAAGAGCTTTAGAAGAAGGAATTGAAAATTTCGCTGGCTGTGCAGTAGTTATTTCTCACGATAGGTGGTTTTTGGATAGAATTTGCACACATATTCTTGCATTTGAAGGAGACTCAAGTATCTATTATTTTGAAGGAGGTTATTCAGAATATGAAGAAAATAGAAAGAAAAGATTGGGTAATGATATAGTACCTACACGAGTAAAATATAAAAAGTTAACTAGATAAATAAATTATGAAAAAAGCTATTATTGATACAGAAAAAGGAAAAATGACTGTTGAGTTTTATGAAAAAGATGCTCCAAATACAGTAAAGAATTTTATTGATTTAATTGAAAAAGAATTTTACAATGGAATTACTTTCCATAGAGTTATTCCAGATTTCGTTATTCAAGGCGGATGTCCTGAGGGAACTGGTGTTGGTGGTCCGGGTTATAGTATAGATTGTGAATTAGATGGTGACAACCAATTCCATGATAAAGGAGTATTGTCTATGGCTCATGCTGGAAGAAATACTGGAGGTTCTCAATTTTTTATTTGCCATAGTAGAAATAACACGGCTCATCTTGATCGAAACCATACCTGTTTTGGTAAAGTAGTTGAAGGTTTAGAGGTAATTGATTTAATTAGTGAAGGGGACAAGATCAATAGTATTACTCTTTCTTAATAATAAAATTGTTTTTAAAAGAAACTTTTATAATTCATAGTGATAATAACAAAGATTTACCAATTATTGGTGATCTAACCTACAAAAATGATTCTAAGAATTTAGTTGTATTCTGTCATGGATTCAAAGGGTTTAAAGATTGGGGGTGTTGGAATTTAGTAGCCAATTTGTTTGTTGAAAACGGTTTTAAGTTTTTAAAATTTAATTTCTCTCACAATGGAGGAACTTTAGATAACCCTCTAAATTTCCCTGATTTACAATCATTTAGCTTGAATAATTACTCTATAGAGTTAAATGATTTACAGAGAGTAATAGATTATATTGTTCTTAATAATTATAATAGTAAATACGAACAAATTTATATTATTGGACACAGTCGAGGAGGAGGAATAGCATGTTTATCTACTATAAATAATCCCTTAATTTATAAATTAGTTTCATGGGCTGGAGTTGCCGATTTTAAAGATAGGTTTCCCAAAAATGAAGAATTAGAGAAATGGAAGAAAACTAAAATAAGGTATATATCAAACTCAAGAACTAACCAAGAGATGCCTATTTCAATTCAGTTTTACAAAGATTTTATAGAAAATGAATCAAAATTTTCAATTAAAAAAGCTCTATTAAATTTTAACGGTAAGTTTTTAGCTTGTTATGGTTCATTAGACCAAGTTGTTCCCAATCAATATGCTTTAGATATGGTAAATTGGGCATCTAATTCTAGTATTTTTAAAATTAGAACTAATCATACTTTTGGTTCTAAGCATCCATGGACCAAAACACATCTTCCAGATTCTTTGAGGGAAGTATGTATAAAAACAATAGATTTTTTAAAATCAGATTAAGAAATTAATAGATAAATCAGTCCTGCTAAAGCTCCTCCTGTAAAAGGAGCTATTACTGGAATCCAACTGTATCTCCAATCTGGATTTTTATTTTTTCGTGGTAACAAAGAATAAATAATACGCGGTCCAAAATCTCTAGCTGGATTTATTGCATACCCTGTTGTACCTCCTAAAGTCATACCAATTACTATTACTAAAAGTCCAACAGGAAGAGTTTCAAGAGATCCTATTCCAAAGTTTTGAATTGGAGAATTGTCTAATTCTATATTTGGGTTGGCTATAAATAAAATACCAAAAACCAATATAAATGTTCCTAGTAACTCAGAAAAAAAATTGTTTTTAAAATTTCTGATAGCTGGTGCTGTACAAAATGTCCCTCTGATAGTATTTTCATCGTCAGTAATTCTATAATGGTCAATGTAAATTATATAACACAACCAACTACCGATCATAGCTCCCAAAACTTGGTTTAAAATATAACCAGGAACATGAATCCATGAAAATTTTCCAGCAAATGCCAATCCAAGCGTAACTGCCGGATTTAAGTGTGCACCACTAGATTTTGAAGTAATATAGGCAGCAACAAAAACAGCCAATCCCCAAGCAAAAGCAATTAATATCAACTTAGTTTGACCTTTTCCGTAGGTCTTTTTTAGATTGACATTGGCAACTACACCATTTCCAAGAAGTAAAAGTATTGCAGTACCAACAAGTTCAGATAAATAGGGATGTATCTCCATTTTTAATCAAAATTAACATAAAACATTTATTGCTTGCTTCCAATTGGATAAGATATTTTCTTTATTGAAAATTTCTGGAAAGAATTATCTATCGTGTTTCCATATATTTTTTAAATCTTCTATAGATTTCCAGTATCCAGATCCCAAACCAGCTAAAAATCCTACACCTAGAGCTGTAGTTTCCGTAATTACAGGTCTAATTACTTTTGCTTCAATTAAATTGCATTGGATTTGCATTAATAAATCATTATTGCTTGCTCCTCCATCAACTTTTAGGTTGGTAAACTGAGTATTTGCGTCCTTTTGCATATTTTGTATTATTTCATAGGTTCTTATTGCAATACCTTCTAATGCCGCCCTAGCAATGTGTCCTTTCTCAGTTCCTCTTGTTATTCCTAATATAGATCCAGTAGCCTTAGGATTCCAGTAAGGAGCACCGAGACCAGATAAACCAGGAATAAAAGTAACCCCTCCGTTGTCTTTTACTGTAGATGCTAAAGACTCAATTTCAGAAGCATTGGAAATTATTTCAAGTTGATCCCTTAGCCATTGAACAAGAGATCCAGCTGTGAAAATACTTCCTTCAATAGCATAAAATGTTTTATTATTTAATTGATATGCAATTGTGGATAGGAGCCTATTTTTTGAATTTACAATTTTCTCTCCAGTATTCATCATGCAAAAACATCCTGTTCCATAGGTGTTTTTAATGTCACCTTCTTCTAGGCACATTTGTCCAAATAAAGAGGCTTGTTGGTCACCAGCTATTCCAGTAATAGGAATTTCTGCTCCAAAAATATTTTTTTCAGTATAGCCAACATGTTCAGAACAAGAAACAACTTTTGGTAAAATATTATTTGGAACTCCAATTATATCAATTAATTCTGAATCCCATTTTAATTCTTTAATATTAAAAATAAGTGTTCTACTAGCGTTAGTAACATCTGTAACATGTTTTTTTCCATTAGTTAATTTCCATATTAACCAAGAATCGATTGTTCCAAAAGCTATTTGGTTATTCTCAGCAAGTTTATATAATATGGGATTGTTGTCAAAAATCCATTTAATTTTAGTGCCTGAAAAATAGGGATCTAACAATAGACCTGTTTTATCTTGAAAAAGAGATTCTAGATTTTGTTTTTTTAGATCGTTACAAATTTCTGCTGTTCTTTTATCTTGCCATACAATGGCATTGTAGACTGGCTCTCCGGTATTTTTATTCCAAATTACAGTTGTCTCTCTTTGGTTAGTGATCCCAATAGAATGTATCTTTTTGGGACTGGTTTTAGTTTTTTTTAAAACTTCTTTAATTGCTTTTAGTTGTGTTTCCCAAATGTCATTGGGATTATGCTCTACCCAACCTTCCCTTGGAAATATTTGAGGAAATTCAAATTGAGAAATACCTTGAATATTTCCTTTATTATCAATTATCAAAGCTCTTGAACTACTTGTACCTGCATCTATAGAAAGTATGTATTTTTCCATTTTATAATTATTTAGAATATGGTTTATTGATAAAAGTTGTGTTTTTCTTACAAATGATTTTAGTATAAATTACAAAGATTTTTGGATTCGATGTTAATTTATTACTAAATAGGTTATATCTTTGACTTTTAATGAAATCTACTGAGATTCTAAATAGTCTGCAAGTTTCTCTAACAATCAACAGGCTTTGTTCTCAACTAATAGAGAACCACCACGATTTTTCTAAGTCTGTTTTAATTGGTTTACAACCAAATGGTATCTTTTTATCCAATAGATTAAAAAACTGCTTAGAGAGTTCTATTAATAATAAAGTTCTAACAGGTTCTTTAGATATTACCTTTTTTAGAGACGACTTTGGCAGGAAAGAAAAACCATTAATTCCTAGTGTTACAAATATTGATTTTTCTATAGAAAATAAGAAAGTAATATTAATTGACGATGTTTTTTTTACCGGAAGAACGGTGAGATCTGCTTTAGATGCTGTTATGACTTTTGGAAGACCTTTATCAGTAGAGTTTTTAACTTTAATTGAAAGAAGGTTTGTTCAAAATCTTCCAATTAGAGCAGATTATATAGGAAAATCTATTGATACTATCAAAGAAGAGAGAGTTACTGTCTTTTGGGAAGAAGAACATGGAAATGACCAAATATTATTGTATTCACCAATTTAAAAATGAAAGAATTTAGTATATCAAATTTGCTGGGAATTAAAGACTTAAACAAGTCTGATATAGATCTTATATTTAAAACTGCAGATAGTTTTAAAGAAGTAATAAATAGACCAATTAAAAAGGTACCAACACTTAGAGATATCACTATTGCTAATTTATTTTTTGAAAATAGTACAAGAACAAAGTTGTCTTTTGAACTTGCAGAAAAAAGACTTTCTGCAGATATNNTAAATTTTACTGCTGGNAATTCNAGTTTAAAAAAAGGNGAAACATTAGTAGATACAGCNAATAATATTTTGTCAATGAAAGTTGATATANTGGTAATGAGNCATNCTCATTCTGGTGCTGCAAAGTTTTTANCAGAAAAAACAAATACTGTTATTATNAATGCTGGNGACGGTACTCATGAACATCCAACCCAGGCNTTATTAGATTGNTANTCTATCAAAGANAAACTNGGTGAGNTAGANGGCAAGAAAGTAGTTTTAATNGGAGATATTAAACATTCTAGAGTTGCTTTATCCAATATNTTTGCNTTGNAAAANTTAGGAGCTNANGTAATGGTTTGNGGTCCAACAACTTTNATTCCNAANTATATTAAGGATTTAGGTGTNGANGTNTCTCATGATATGGAAAAAGCNTTAANNTGGTGTGANGTTGCAAANGTATTAAGAATCCAACTNGAAAGACAAGACATNCANTACTTTCCATCGATAAGAGAGTATGCTCAGCAGTTTCAAATAAATAAAGAGATATTACAAAATATTAAAAAGCCAATAACTATTCTTCACCCTGGCCCGATTAATAGGGGAGTTGAAATAACATCTGAAGTAGCAGATTCAGATAACTCTATAATATTAAATCAGGTAGAAAATGGTGTTGCAGTTAGAATGGCTATCATATATCTTTTAGCTGGTTCAATAAATCGTAGCTAAAGTTGCAGAATTATATTATTTTTGTCAAAAACATTTAAAATTGAACTTTAAAATAGAAGAAAAAAAAAATTTAATTATCTTAAGATGTGTTTCTGATAAGTTAGATTCTTTTACATCATCTGAGCTTAAGACTTTATTTCTTCATCATAGCAATAATGGTTGTAAAAATTTTATTATAGATTTATCCTTAGCTAAATATTGTGATTCAAGTGGCTTAAGTGCTTTACTTGTAGGAAATAGAATAATAAAAGAAAAAGAAGGTTCTCTAAATATTTTTGGTCTTAATCCAATGGTTAAGAAAATTATTTCTATATCCCAATTAGATACTGTGTTCAATATTTCAAATAACGAAGAAACTGCTTTAAAAAATATCTCATGAAAAATTTAATACTTATTACATTTTGTCTCTTCAATTTCATATTTTCATATTCACAGTGTACACCTGATCCTACATTTTCTGATTCTTCTTTTGGGGTTTGGCCAACACCTCAAACAAATTTTCCAAATGGAGATATAGGTGTGTTTTATGATGAAGTTGTTTATTTTAAGGTTCCTAGAGACGCTGGAAATATAGATTCTGTTTATGCTGGTCAGCTTATTGACTCTATTATTCTTTCATCTGTAACAAATTTGCCCCCAGGTTTAACTTATCAATGTGACATTCCTTCTTGCACTTGGAATTATGATTCTGTAGGATGTGCTAGTATAAGTGGAACTCCAACTACAAATGGTTCTTATCAAATATCCTTAGATGCAACAGTTTGGACTGAAATCTTTCTTACCCCATTTCCCGTTCCATATAGTTTTAATGGTTATTCCATTAATATAGGCCCAACTTCAGATAATACATTAGGCTCTAGTTTTTCTAATTTAACATTAGAGAATCCTGTACCTAATCCTTCAAATAATTCTACAAAAATTAGTTACAAATCTATAAACTCAGAGAATGTTTCTTTTGAGATAACCAATTTATTGGGTGAGGTATTAATACAAGAAAATTTAGTTTCAAATATTGGATTAAATAATATTTCTGTAAATACTTCAATCTTTCCTAATGGAATTTATCTTTATTCTATTAGTAACGGTCAAGTTAGATCTACTAAAAGATTAATAGTTCATCACTAGAAGTTTCTAACCTAGTTATATGAAGTTTGAGTTAACTATTCTCGGTTGTGGAGGCGCAATTCCAACCTTAGAGAGAAATCCAACTTCTCAGTACTTAAATATTCAAGATCGTCATTTTCTTATCGACTGTGGGGAGGGTTCTCAAATCCAATTAAGAAAATTTAATTGTAAATTTTCTAAAATTGACCATATTTTTATAAGTCACCTACATGGAGACCATTTTTTAGGATTATTTGGTTATTTATCTACTCTTAGTCTTCTTGGAAGAAAAAGCCCAATTAATATATATGCTCCTGAAGAACTGATGAATTTAATTAATGTTCATAACAAAATTTCAGGAAAAAATTATAATTTTAATTTAAGTTTCAATGCGCTTAATTTTAATAAACCCACTAAGTTATTCGAAGACAATATATTAGAAATTTTTTCTTTTCCGGTAAATCATTCTGTACCATGTTGTGGGTTTTTATTTAAAGAAAAACTATCTCAAAGAAATATAATAAAAACTAAAATCAAAGATTTAGGTCTAGGAATTGGAGATATTAAAAAATTAAAAAATAGAGAAAACTGTATTGTAGATGGCAAGTCTATTGAATATAAGGATGTTACAGAATTAGGTAATAAATCTAGATCTTATGCTTATTGTGCAGATACCAAATACGATGAAAAAATAATTCCTTTTGTTAAAGATGTTGATGTTATTTATCATGAATCTACATTTTTAGAGGAATTAAAGAATAAAGCATCTAAAACTAAGCATTCAACAGCTATCCAAGCCGCTACAATTGCTTTAAATGCAAATGCTAAAATGTTAATCTTAGGTCATTTTTCTGCTAGATATGATAATGATGAAAAATTCGTTAAAGAAGCTTCTAGTATATTTAAAAATATAGTTGCAGCACATGATGGATTTAAATATCAAATCAAAAATTAAAGTAATTGGGCAATCTAAATTTAAAGCAAACAGCAGATGGTTCTTCTACTCTTTACAATCAAATGTTAGATGAACATTACCATTCTATCCACGGTGCTTTAAATGAATCTATACATGTTTTTATTAGAATGGGGTTTCTTAATTTTGTTGAGTCATTTAAATCTGCAAAAGACATAAATATTTTAGAAATAGGGTTTGGGACAGGTCTCAATTGTATTTTAACCTTTATAGAAAATATAAAATTAAATATCTCATTAAATTATACAGCCTTAGAACCTTTCCCTTTGGAAATGGAAATAATTGACAACCTTGATTTCAATCTAGCTTCCAGACATTTAGATGCTTTTAAATTAATTCATCAATCTTTTTGGGAAAAGCCAGTCGAGATTAATAAGCAATTTTCTCTTGAGAAATCTAGATTGGAATTGAAAGATTTTAATGATAATAAATTTTACGATATTATATACTTTGATGCATTTGCTCCTAGTAAACAACCAGAACTTTGGAAAGTAGATGTTTTTACTAAATTATTTAATTTAACCTCTTATAATGGAGTATTGGTAACTTATTGTGCCAAGGGACAAGTAAGAAGAGATTTAGAAAAAGTTGGATATTTTGTGGAGAGGCTAGAAGGTCCTCCAGGAAAAAGAGAAATGCTTAGAGCAACCAAAGTTTAAAATTTTATGCTATTTAGTTATACAACAATTATCATTATTATTACTTGTATAGTTTCATTTATTTCGTTCAATAACGATTCTTTAAAAAATGATTTGATGTTTTCTCCTTACAACTACTCTAATAATAAAAAATGGTGGATTCTATTGACTCATGGATTTATTCATGCAGATTTTTTACATCTATTTTTTAATATGTATGTACTATATATTTTTGCTCCTTCTTTAGAATCCTATTTTCTAAGCTCTTCTGATATTGGTTGGATCTACTATATTTCTTTCTATGTATTTGGAATTGTTTTTGCAACTCTTCCGTCCATATTCAAGCATAAAAATAATCCAAATTACAGGAGTTTAGGTGCATCAGGAGCAGTTTCAGCCATCGTATTTGCTTATATAGTAATTTATCCTCTAAGAGAGCTAGGATTGATATTAATTCCAGGTTTATTCCTCCCAGGATTTATATTTGGAATTTTGTATCTTTTTGCAGAACATTACTTGAGTAAAAAACAATATTCCAATATTGCGCATGATGCACATATCAGTGGTTCTATTTTTGGAATTATTTTTATTAATGCTTACGATTATAATAATCTAATGCTCTTTTTTCAAAAGATTATTTATTATTTTCAAAACTTTTAGAATAAATGCTTAACCCAATTAATTTAAACGGACAAATAAAAGATGGTGATTCGATCAGCTTTAATCAATTTAAAAGAGGTTTTAACTTTGGCGACGGATTATTTGAAACTATAAGGGTAATTAATGGTGAGAGTGTTTTTTTAGATGCCCATTTCAATAGAATTTCTAGCGGACTTGAGGTTTTAAAAATCAAATTAAATTATTCCTTTAATCTAAACTCTTTAAAGAGATATATAAACGAGCTTTTAATTTATAAAAATGTAAAGCATGGAGGAAAGGTGAAGGTTTATATTTTTAGAGGAGGATTGGGAACATATAAGCCAGAGACCAATCAAATGAGTTTTATTATTGAAGCTACAGATTTGGATCACAACATTTATGAACTTAACAAAAATGGTTATTTAGTAGACATATACAATGAATATTCAAAGACTGTTAACCAACTTTCTTTTTTTAAAACATCTAATTCATTGCTTTATGTTCTTGCAGCTGTATCAGCATCAGAAAACAACTTAGACGATTTATTTTTACTTAATGAAAAAAGTGAAATTATTGAATCTTCAAATGCAAATGTATTTTTATATAAAGATGAAGTCTTATTAACTCCACCATTAAATAGTGGTTGTATTCATGGAATTATGAGGACAGAAGTTATCAGAGCTGCTAGAGATTTGGGGATTAACGTATTAGAATCAAATATCTATAAAGAGGATTTAGAAAATTCAAGAGAAATATTTTTATCCAATGTTATTTGTGGAATAAGATGGGTAGGAGGTTACAAGAAAAAAAGATTTTATAACTCAATTTCTAAGAAAATTATAGAAAAGTTAAATCAAAATTTATCTAGTTATCAGTAGGATTAACTGGGAAATTGGCAATAGCTTTTAATTTCCCTCCTCTATTTAATAATACTTCTTTCCAAAGATCTTCATTTTTAGAAAATATATTTTCTTTCTTTAAGTCAATTGCAATCCATGAGTTGGAGTCAAATTCTTTTGCCAATTGGTTGTTAGTCCACCCTGAATAACCTAGAAAGAATTTAACNTTATTAATATCTAAAATCCCCATATTTATAAACTCTATAATTTGATTGAAATCTCCTGACGTCCAAATGTTGTTATTTATTTCAACAGAACTTTCAATAATGTCTCCCAATTGATGTAAAAAAAATAGATTAGTAGAATGAACAGGTCCTCCGTAATAGACATTAATATTAGGTATTTCTATATCAGGGATTATTTCATCTAATTTAATATTTAGTTTGTTATTTAATATAAAGCCGTAGGAACCTGTTTTATCATGTTCACACATATAAATAACTGATCTTGAGAAGTGGTCATCGTTCATAAAAGGTTCAGCCAATAATAGCCTTCCTTTTTTAGGTTTTAGATTGTTGAGTTTACTAATGTTGGCAAATGAAATATCCATTTCTATAAATTTAATTAAAAACTATAAAATATCAAATCTAATTAGTGAATTGCTGATCGCCAAGGAAGGTTTTTTGAAACTTCGGCTTCTTTGGTTAAAATTTCCTCTGTTCGCTGGTCTACTAGATCATGGTCAAAATAACATTTAGCCATTTTAATAAAAGAATCTATATGTAATAACTCTTGAATATGTAGGTTAATATAAAACTTTGCAATTTTAGGATCTTCTACAACTTGACCAATAAGCTTAAATCTTTCAGAACCTCTTAACTCAGCTACAGAAGCAATTATTAGCCTATCCATAAAAAGCTCTTCAGATCCCGAACGAATAATTGGCATAATCCCTTTCATGTATGGATCTTTTTGAAAAACTCCATTTAGTACATTTCCTCTATATCTTATTAGTTCATAAACTTGTTTAAAGTGNAATAATTCTTCAACAGATATTTGAATTAATTCATCTATGATTTCAGTTCTGTTTGGATATTTTGCAATTAGAGACAAACACATATTTGCAACTTTTCTTTCTGCATCTGCATGATCTTGCAAAAACGAATCTATATCCGTTACTGCTTGTTGTGCCCATTCTATGGGAGTTTCGTATTTTAATTTTAATTCCATTTTAAATTCTTTTCCAAAAATAAGGGGTAAATAATAGACAAACTGTAAATAATTCCAATCTCCCCATTAACATTAATAAGGATAAAATCCATTTTCCAATATTAGGAATATCATTGAATGAAAAGGAGGGACCAACTTTACCAATTCCCGGACCAACATTCCCAACTGAAGAAGCTACAGCACTAATAGAGGTAATAATATCTATTCCTAATGCAGAAAGAAAAATAGAGCCAATTGCAAAAACAAAGAGGTATAAAAAGATAAATGCAAGAAGNTTATGAGTTACTTGGTTAGANATAGATGAGCCATTTAATATTACTGGAATCACTGCTTTTGGATGTAATCTTCTTTTAAATTCAAGTAATCCATTTTTGATTAGTAATATAATTCTTACAATTTTTATTCCTCCACTTGTACTTCCTGCAGATGCTCCAGAAAAGAGAAACAAAAAGAAAATAAATGACATGAAAGATCCCCACATAGTATAATCGGCAGTTGAATAACCAGTAGTAGTAATTATGGAAACTACTTGAAAGCANATCTCTCTAAAGGATTTTAANAAGGTAANTTCATTTACCAAATAATGGTAAATGGTTAGGGTAATAACAACAAGACAAATGGAAGTTATATACCATTTAAATTCGTCATTTTTAAGAATTTTATTAAATCTCATTTTTAATCCAAAATAGATTAAAGTAAAGTTGGTGCCTGCCAAAAACATAAATATTACAATAATAGTTTCTACCCATGGATTTTGAAAAGCTGCAATNGAAGCTTGTTTGGTGGAAAAACCACCCGTTGAAGTGGTAGTTAATGAATGATTTATAGCATCAAAAAAATCTAATCCAATAACCATTAAAATAATAGTTTCTAACATGGTTAACCCAAAATAAATAATCCAAAGTCTTTTGGCAGTTTCTTTNATTCTAGGGTGGATTTTATCTTTGCTAGGACCAGGNGCTTCAGCAATAAATAATTCCATTCCACCAATCCCTAAAAGTGGTAAAATAGCAATGGTTAAAACAATAATACCCATTCCACCAATCCACTGGGTCATGCTTCTCCAAAAAAGAATACTTTTTGGTAAAGATTCTATGTCGTCTAATATGGTGGAACCAGTGGTCGTAAAACCAGACATCGTCTCAAAAAAAGCGTTGGTCAAATCTGGAATACTTCCTGATATTAAATAGGGAAGACTACCAAAAAGAGTCATGAATAGCCACCCTCCAACTACTATTAAATATCCGTCTCTCTTTTTGATTTCAGAATTTTTATGTTCTTTAGTGAGCCACCTCATGAGAAATCCAGAAAAAATAGTAATTGATCCACACAATAAAAAATCCCAATGTAATTCTTTACTAAAGTCATAAATTATTGAGAANGGGACACAACTTAGCATTAGAAAACCATT
Source organism: Crocinitomicaceae bacterium (assembly GCA_002713405.1). Taxonomy (GTDB): domain Bacteria; phylum Bacteroidota; class Bacteroidia; order Flavobacteriales_D; family Parvicellaceae; genus MED-G20. The sequence goes on from PAST01000023.1 coordinate 17,328, forward strand.
GAGCAAGGTAAGAGTACCTATAACATAAATTATTACAGATTTATTGAATAATCCTGTGTTTTTATTGGAAGAATTTTTCAATTTCTTGGATAGATTCTGTTAGTGAAAATACTATAGTTTTATCGTTTTCTTTCANGTGAAAATCCCCGAAAGGAATTATTGGATTCCCATTTCTNATAACACCAGCTATTTTTGAAGAATTTGGAAAATTCAATTTATTAATTGGGCTTTTAGTGATTTTAGAACTGTCTTTTACTATAAATTCAATAATTTCAGCATCTGCCCCATGAAGGTTAGCTACTAGTGAAACATTTCCTTTTCTTACAAATTTAAATATGTTATCTGCTGCTATAATTTTTTTNTTTATAAGAGTATTTATTCCTATAGATTGAGAAAGATTGATGTANTCAAAGTTTTCAATTCTAGCAATTGTCTTTTTAATTCCATGACTTTTACCAACTAAGGAAGTCATTATATTCATTTCTGAATCAGCAGTTACTGAAATAAGCGCATCGATTTCTGTCAGTCCTTCTTCTTCAAGCATTTTAACATCGTGTCCATCAATATTGATAACCAAAGTTTTTTTAAGAATATTAGCCATTTGTTCACATGTGGCTTTGTCTTTTTCTACAAGAGTAACTCTAAAATTATTTTCTAAAAGTTCTGCGGTGTTAATACCAATTCTACTTCCCCCGATAATCATGACATCCTTAATTACAAAATTGTTCCTGCCACAAAGTTTAATAATATTAGGAATGGAATCTTTTAAAGATATAAAGTACACAATATCATTTTCTTTTAATACTGTTTTACCATCTACAATTAGAGTAAGATCATTTCTGTGAAGTGCTAGTGGTTTAAAGCTTAAATTTGGATTTAAATCTGCACTTTCACTTACTGTTTTATTAATTAGATTAGATTTTTTAGATAATGATATTCCAAAAACAGAAAGTTTTCCATTATCAAATTCTATATCATCAGTAAAAGCAGATTGGTTAACCAATCTTTGAATTTCAAGGCTAGCTAAATGTGTAGGAGAAATTAGAGTATCTATGCCGAGCTCATTGTAAAAATGCTCCTTATTTTCTTTAATTATGTTAACATCGTTTATTCTTGCAATGGTACGTTTNGCGCCTAGTTTTTTTCCTAAAATACAGATTAGCATATTAGTTTCTTCAATAGAAGTAACAGCGATTAATAAATCGCAAGAACTTATTAGCTTTTGTTCCATTATCTCTACTGATTTTGCATCACCAGCAATTGTGAAAACATCAATTTGAGAAGANATAGTATGTAACCTTTCTTCATTCTGATCTATTAGATATATATCGTGAGATTCTGAAGACAATAATTTAGCAAGATGTGATCCAAGGTCACCAGCTCCAGCAATAATAATCTTCATAGGATAAAATTTATTAACAAATATATAAGTCTTTAATTACTCTAATACAGATTTATAAAAAAAACATTATTCAATTCGTTAAATATAATATCTAAGTTATTAGTTTTTTTACTTTTGTGGTAAATAAAAAGTAATGTCAGACATAAAATTTGGTACTGATGGTTGGAGAGCAATAATTGCAAAAGATTTCACTGTCGAAAATGTTTCAAGAGTTGCATATGCGACTGCTGAATGGACATTAAAATACTTTAAGAAACCATCCATTGTTATTGGACATGATTGCAGATTTGGTGGAAAGTTATTTGTAGAAACAGCTGTTAAAGTATTTGTTTCTANGGGTATAAAGGTACACATGGCAAAAACTTTTATTTCTACTCCAATGGTTTCTTTAGGTGTCAAAGAATTAAAAGCTTCTTTAGGAGTTGTAATTACAGCTAGCCATAACCCGCCTGATTACAATGGTTATAAGCTTAAAGGNAGTTTTGGAGGTCCTCTTTCATCTNATAAAATTAGTGAGTTAGAAAGTTTTATACCATCTGAAGACAAAACTTATCTAAAGGACATAGAAATAGATAAGCATATAGAAAAAAATAATATTGACATTGTAGACTTAGAGCAAATGTATCTTAACAGAGTAGAGTCTTCCTTTGATTTAGATGCTATTAAAAAATCTGGATTGAATTTTGCTTACGATGCTATGTATGGAGCTGGTCAAAATGTAATGAAAAAGTTATTTCCAAATATGACTTTTTTGCATTGTGATGAAAATCCTTCTTTTATGAAACAGGCTCCAGAACCTATTGCTAAAAACTTAACGGAATTTTCTAATTTAATTAAAGAAAAAGGAAATATTGCTGCTGGNCTTGCAACAGATGGAGATGCAGACAGGATAGGTCTTTATAACTCCAAAGGTGAGTTTGTTGATTCACATCATATTATATTATTGCTACTATTATATTTAAATAAATCTAAAAATTTAAAGGGTAAGGTAGTAGTTGCTGCTTCTACAACTCCTAGAGTAGTTAGGTTGGCAGTTATATTAGGATTGCCACATGATACGGTTAAAGTTGGCTTCAAATATATAGCTCAACAGATGATAAANGAAGATGTTTTAATTGGAGGAGAAGAATCTGGAGGAATCGCTATAAAGGGACATATACCAGAAAGAGATGGTATTTGGATGGGACTTGTTTTATTTGAATATATGGCTAAATCAGGTAAAACTTTAGAAGAACTTATTGAAGAAGTTTACGGTCTAGTAGGAGCATTTAAATATTGGCGAGATGATCTTCATATTGACGAAAAAGTAAAAAATGCCATTGTAAATAAATGNAATAAAGATCAGTTTAAGTCTTTTGGAAAGTATACTGTACAAAGTATAGACAAGACAGATGGTTTTAAATTTATTTTAAGTAATGATGAGTGGTTGATGATAAGACCTTCTGGAACAGAGCCAGTCCTAAGGTGTTATGCGGAATCTAAGGACCTAAAAGGCGCAAAGGATATACTATCTGCTTGTAAGAAAGAAATTGGGGTTTAATACGCTTAAAATCCAGATACTTTGCTTTCAATTGGATGTTTAACTGTGAAAGTAAATTTTTTCTCAATAACTTCTTTTGGACTCAATTGAATATTCCATTTCAATTTCCCATTATTNTTATCAAATATTGCTTCAGAGCTCTCCAATAGTTGAATATCAATAGATTTTTTGGTAGATTTTGGAATTTGATCTACTAGTATAATTGAAACTAAACGATCTTTGTTGTTTTTTAAAGAAATCTTGTAGGTTTTNTCAAATTTTATGTTGTCTCCAACTTTTGTTTCTGAACTAAACTTTTTCTCTAAAGTTCTTTCACAAATTATAGAAACATCTCTACTCAAAGATAAATCATTGGTTTTTTTAGTGGAGTAGGGGTCTAAAAAAGTTTTTCCTACAGATTTACCTTTAAAATAAACTTGACCTTTTCCAGGGATTAAATTCTTATTTCCAAGAGATTCAAAGTGACACATTAAGAAAACATCTTTGTCTAGTTTTGGATAACAATAGTAATCGTATTTAGCCTCAATACTGAATTTTTGAATTTCTATAAAAACTGGTTCAGTTTGAGATGGGATTGAATAGGGAAGTGCTATATTATAAATTATTTGAGTTCCACTATAATCAACATTAGTNAATTCAGAGGAAGAAATAGACTCTTGAATTNCATCTTCACTGTCCATTGCATTGGCTGAGTAGTTTACAATTGTTTTAGCTCTTTTATTGTTGGTACTGTATGTATTGACATATTGAGTTTGAAAAGATGGAGCTTTGTTAGATTTATTTAATTTTCCAGTTGAAAGAGAAAGTTTAATATTGGACCATGTCTCGTTAGTGTTTTGAAATATTTTTGCTTTGTAGGTTAAATCTATTGGAGAGTTTATTCCTTTAGATCTTATTTCGTAGCTAGGTGCCCATCCGGCTTTATTGGAATTATAACTTAGCACGTAGTCGTAATTTCCAGCTTTGGTACAGGTTAATTGGACCATTATATTTGCAGATTGGTTTCTAGTATTTTTAATTNTAGAATTTATTTGTTGTTTTAGTTTTTCTTCTATTAAAGATAAAGACTCTATTTCTTTTTTAGTGTAAGAAATATCTGATTGAATTCTATAAATACTTTTTTTGAAATACTCAGACAAATCCATTAAATCATCTACTATAAATTCTCTTGTNGTTTTTAAAACAGACTTATTTTCATTGAACAAATCTTTTTCTTCAAGAAAAACTGCAAGATTGACTTCTTTGATTCTTTTTTGCTCTTTTATATTACTTAAACTATCTTTTAAGAAATCTAATTCTTTATTCCCNATAGATTCCTTNGTGAGAAAATTCATTTTTTTTGAAACAGAATTAACAATGATATTGTTGGATTTCATTACAAACTGAATAGATTCGTTGATTAAGCTAGGAGATAGATTGGTTATTATTAAATGATTAGAACCTAATTTAATAGAAGCGTTTCCTGTTCTTTCAATATGTGCGCCCACATTGTGAATGGTAATATTTTTAATTTCAGAATTTTGAGAAATATAATTGGCTAGATTTTGAGCCTTGAAACTAAAGGAAGTTAATGTCAAAAAAGAAGAACATATTATAGATAGATTTTTAATCATTATATATTTTTTANAAACATACTTCAAAGTTAATGCCAAAAATTTAATTATCCTTAACTTAGCTCAATGTCTAAGCCATTAATTTTAATTACCAACGACGATGGNTACCAATCTAAGGGTATAAAGTCCCTTGTTGACTCTGTAAAGGATTTAGGACGAATTATATTGGTNGCACCAGATAGTCCACAATCTGGAATGGGTCATGCTATTTCNGTTAATAAACCTGTAAGATGTAATAAAATAGATCTTTTTAGTTCTGTCAATTCCTACTCTTGTACTGGAACCCCTGTAGACTGTGTAAAAATGGGGTTTTTTCTATTAAAAGATGAAAAACCAGATTTGATTTTGTCGGGAATTAACCATGGTTCTAATGTAAGTACAAATATTTTATATTCNGGTACAATGTCTGCAGCATTAGAGGGTGCCTTGGCTGGAATTCCTAGTATTGGTTACTCATTAACAGACTATAGTGAGAACGCAGATTTTGATTATTCGAAGAAAATAGTTCGTTTAGTTTCTAAAAAGGTAATGAAAGAAGGATTAAGGCTAGGAACTTGTTTAAATGTAAATATTCCCAATGTTAAAGAATATCAAATAAAAGGAATTAAAGCTTGTCGCCAAGGTAGAGCATTTTGGGATGACACATTCGAACATAGAAAAGATCCACTAGGAAAAGATTATTACTGGCTAACTGGGTCTTTTGGCTCAAAAGAAACATCTACTGATACAGATATCAATTATTTGGAGAATAATTATGTAACAATAGTTCCTACGCAGTATGACCTNACCTGTCATGATTCTTTAGAAGAACTTAAAAAATGGAAACTATAATGACTAATTGGAAAAATAAGATCAATCAAACTAAATATGGAATTATTGCTGGTTTAANTTTNCCTTTGTTAGGGTTTTTTATTGCTTTTATTGCAAAGGGTGGAGATTTGTCTTTTTCTGCTTTTTGGCAAATATTTATTCAAAATCATAATTTATTACATACGAATGATTTAAAATTGATTTACCAAGATACAAGACAAGGTACTGTAATGTTTTGTTTACTGGCTAACATGTTGGCATTTTATTTTTCTTTCTTTTTAAATAGATTNGATCGGTTTTCCAAAGGATTGGTTTTTATTACANTGTTACTTGCTGCTATTTCAGTTCTATTCATTTATTAGTTTATGAANTATTACATTATTGCTGGGGAAGCTTCAGGGGATTTATATGGTTCTAATTTAGTAAGAGAACTTAAGGTTAAAGATTCAAGTGCAGTTTTTAGAGCATGGGGTGGAGATTTAATGCAGAACCAAGGTGTAGAGCTTGTAAAGCATTACCAAGACCATAACTACATGGGTTTTTTAGAAGTCCTTAAAAATCTGGGAACCATTTTAAAAAACATTGCTTTTTGTAAAAAAGATATTAAAAAATTTAGTCCAGACGCTCTTATTCTAATAGATTTTCCTGGTTTTAATATGAGAATAGCCAAATACTTCTACCAGTATTCTTTTCCTGTGTTATATTATATTGCTCCTCAGGTTTGGGCATGGAAAGAAAATAGAGTACAGGCCATAAAAAAATATGTTGATAGGTTGTATGTAATTCTTCCTTTTGAGAAAGAATTTTTAAAAAAGCGTGGCTTAGTGTCCAACTACATGGGGCATCCACTATTGGAAAATATTTTAAATTTCAAGAANAATGAGTCGGTTTCTAAGTCAGTATTTATAAAAATACATGATTTAGTTCAAGGAAGACCCATTATTTCATTAATTCCAGGAAGTAGAAAACAGGAAATAGAAAAAATACTCCCAGTTATGCTTCGGGCTGTTTCTAGTTATTCTAATGAATTTAATATTGTGGTAGCTGGAATGAAAAACTTTAAGTGCTTATATGGGNAAATTACTTCCAATTATAATGCTAAGGTTATATATGAGGATACCTATAATTTATTAAATAACTCTAGTAGAGCATTGGTTACATCAGGAACAGCGACTTTAGAAACTGCATTTTTTAATGTTCCTCAGGTAGTTTGTTATAAAAGTAGTTGGTTGTCTTATGTCATTGCCAAATCTTTAGTAAAGATAAAGTACATATCGTTGGTTAATTTAATAATGGAAAAGGAAGTAGTTAAAGAGCTGATTCAAAAAGATTTAAGTGTTTTTAAATTAACTAAAGAATTAAATAAATTAAACGATTCTTTTGCTTTAGACAAGATGCAAGAAGATTACCAAGTTTTAATTGCCAAATCTCAGGGAGAAAATGTATCTAAAAAAATTGCAACAGATATGTTTAAAACTATAGAAAGTTTTCAAAAATAATAAAGCATATTCTTTTAGTTTTGTTTTTATTATTTTTTGAATGAAGAATTTAATAGTTTTTATAAGTCTTACAGCAATACCTTTTGGGGCATATTCATTAGATTTTAAGATTGGAATTTTTAGAAATGTTCAAGTTAAGAAAGTTGCTCTTAAAGTAAGTGAATCTACTTACATTTTAAAATCTTCTAAAAAGATTTTAAAAAATAAAATTTCTAGTAAAACTGACATTGTTGTTAATTATAGTAGTGGAAAATTATCTCTAACTTTAGATGGTAAATTCATAGGAAATTTTGATACTTTAAAATTATCTAATCTAGAAAGTGATACAGGTATTTTATCAATTAATAGTCAAATCCCTTCTTTGAGAAACCGCTCTTACTATGACGATTTATTGGTTTTTACTCAAAAGAATTCTTTAACATTGGTAAATGTAGTAGACTTTGAAAAATATATTATTGGTGTTTTAGAATCAGAGGTAGGAAAAGGAAAAAGTAAAGATTTTTATAAGGTACATGCAATTATTAGTAGAACTTATGCTCTAAAAAATCAATATAAGTTTATTCATGAAGGATTTTATTTAACAGATTTGGTCAATTGTCAAGTATATAAGGGCAATATGTATAAAGATTCCAATATTATAAATGCAGTTCATGAAACTGAAAATCTAATTTTGGTAGATGATAATATGGATTATATAACAGCTTCTTATTTTTCAAATAGTGGAGGTCAGACAAATAATGTAGAAGATGTATGGAGTAAGGCTTTGCCATATTTAAGAAGTATTCATGATCCATATTCAATGGGAGGAAGCAATTACGACTGGGAAAAAACTATTTCTAAATCCAATTGGTTGCAATATTTATTTAAGAAATACCAGTACCCAATCAATGATTTAGAGGCGAGAAATGCTGCTTTAAATTTCAAACAGAAAATAAGACATAAGTTTCTTGTAGATTGGGTATATCAAATTCCATTAACGGAAATTAGAAAAGACTGGAAATTAAAAAGTACTTATTTTTCTATTTTTGACAATGGTGAAACCTTAAGCTTTAAGGGTAAAGGTTTTGGACATGGTGTAGGTTTGTCGCAAGAGGGTGCAATGCGAATGATTCAGATTGGTTATGATTTTTTAGAGGTTATAAGATTTTATTATACGGATGTTCATTTGATCGATATGAAAATGAGGGAATTTTATATAATAGACTAGAAGCTCATTCATTGTTGGTTAACATAATATTAATTATAGGACAAATAAGATAAGTTTATTATATTCGTACAGAACACATATATTAAGTAATTACAATAGCTAATTGTTTAATACATAAGTACTTATATAATTAGAACTTTTAAAATTGATATTAAAACTAAGTCAGACATCTCGTCGGACAACTTGCATTACTACATTGCTTTGTCACGTA
>PAST01000024.1 GCA_002713405.1 Crocinitomicaceae bacterium
GAAATCACCTTTAATACAAGGTCTTTCCTATCTTTAAAATAGTTGTAAAGAGTTTTCTTGGAACACCCTAGTTTAACGGCAATATCATCCATTGTAATGCTCTTAATTCCATATTGTTGGAACAAAAGCTGAATACGGTCACATATTTCTGTTATTTTTGTCAAAGTTTTAAAAGAAAGCACGAAACTATAGAAACTTTTTTAATATTTAAAGTTTCCATAAAAAATTAACAATAATTATGAATTCCAGAATAGTAGAAATATTAAAAATGAGCCCACCAAAAGAGATTTCTGTAGGTGGCTGGGTGAGGTCTTTTAGAGGAAACAGGTTTATAGCATTGAATGACGGTTCGTGCATGGCAAGCTTACAAATTGTAATCGATGCTGAAAATTTTAGTGAAGAAATTGTTTCTAATATTAACAACAGTGCTTCTATTTCAGTAAAAGGAAAACTAGTTCCCTCCCAGGGTGGCGGACAAGAAGTGGAGCTTCAGGCANAAGAGATTAAAATAATAGGNAAGAGTGATCAGCAAGAGGTTCAAAAAACAATNTTACAACCAAAAAAACATTCTTTGGAAAANCTGCGNGAGCAAGGCCACTTAAGAATGCGAACCAATCTTTTTGGTGCTGTTTTTAGAATTCGCCACCATATGGCATTTGCCATTCACAAATATTTTAATGATAATGGATATTTCTATATCCACACCCCTATTATAACTGGAACGGACGCGGAAGGAGCAGGGGAGACGTTTAGGGTTACAACCTTGCCACTTGGAAAGAAAGAAGTGGACGATTCTCAAGACTTTTTTGGAAAGCCAACCCATTTAACGGTTTCAGGTCAGCTGGAAGCGGAGCTAGCTGCATTGGCCCTTGGTAAAGTCTATACTTTTGGCCCTACTTTCAGGGCTGAAAACTNCAATACCACCAGGCATTTAGCAGAATTTTGGATGATAGAACCTGAAATTGCTTTTGCCGATATTAAAGATGATATTGATTTGGGAGAGGACTTTTTAAAATACCTAATTAATTACGCCCTTACTAACTGCAAGGATGATTTACAATTTTTAAACGACAGAGCCATTAAGGAAGAATCGCAACTGCCTAAAGACAAAAGAAACGAACTTTCTCTTTTAGAGAGAATGGATATGGTAGTTAGCCACGATTTTGCAAGAATTACCTATACAGAGGCTATTGAAATACTGTTACAATCAAAGCCTTTCAAAAAAAAGAAGTTTAAGTACGACATTTCTTGGGGAGTTGACTTACAAAGCGAACACGAAAAGTATTTAGTAGAAAAGCATTTTAAAAAACCTGTGGTAATAGTAGATTATCCTGCTTCTATAAAGGCGTTTTATATGCGTCAAAATGAAGACGACAAAACGGTTGCAGCAATGGATATTTTGTTTCCTGGTATTGGAGAAATAGTAGGAGGGTCGCAGAGGGAGGAAAGGCACGAAGTACTTGAACAAAAATGCAAGGAGTTTAATGTTCCTAAAGAGGCTATTTGGTGGTATTTAGAGACTAGGAAGCTTGGGACTGTTCCTCACGCTGGCTTTGGCTTAGGTTTTGAAAGACTAATGATGTTTGTTACAGGGATGAATAATATTAGGGATGTTATTCCTTTTCCAAGAACACCAAATAATGCAGAGTTTTAATTTAAATATTTCTGAGGCAGAAAATATTTATTTTTTCTAATCCGCTGCAATTAGAAATTTCATTCGTATGCACAAAGTCCAAATCTACATGTTGAGTGTCTACATAGAACAAAAAATTTTGCCACTCATTTAAATTATCTGCTTCGTAAAGCTGCTCATTAATTTCGATTAAATAATCACAACCAGGGAAACCTAGCTGATAAATTATTTTTGCATTTACACCACATTGATTATTTGTACCGCAAGCATTAAAAAATAAAATAAAAGAGAAAAAAATTAAAAAATTAAAAAATTTCATTTTAATTAGCATAAACTTTAGACAAATGAATTTAATAACAAAAGTAATATTTTTTTTAGTTTTAGTCTTAAGCCAAAATTTTATTTACTCTCAAGAAGCTTCAAAAGATAGCTCAGGAATTAAGGGCTACGGCGTTGCGGTCGCCCCCTCTTCAATGAGGTTTAGGGTGAGGCCCGGTTCAGTGGAAAAAAAATATCTTACCGTAACAAATGACACTTATAAACCATATAAGTTTTCTTTAACATTTGCTGATATTGAAATGGAAAGAAATGGAAAAGTTGGCCAATTGCCCGTGGGTGAAATAGCTGAATACGGTCTGTCACGTTGGATATCAGCGTCTCCTAATTTTATAGAGTTAGACCCTGGCGAAAAGAAAAAAATTGAAATTACTTTAGAGGTACCTGACAAAGAAGAGTCTTACAGAGCTGGGTGGTGTCTAGGGATGTTAGACGAAGTTAATGAAAGGAAAGAAATAGTTGCTAATCCAGATGAAAAAGGATTTTCTATGGGTGTGGTACCGACATTTGGATTTGGCATATATTTTTATCAAAACCCTCCAAGTTTAGATGTTAGCGATGTTGAAATTAGAGACTTCTCATTTTCTTATGATGATGAAAGTAAATATGTTCATTTATTAGTTAAAAATATTGGAAAAGGAATTTCAAGAAGTAAAGCATATATAGAATTAAACGAGCTTAAAACAGGATATTATGAAAAAATGGATCTAAAAGTTTTTAATATTTTGCCTGGAAGAGAACGAGAATTTGATTTTAAATTACCTGGCAATCTGCCTAAAGGACATTATTCTATAATGGGTATTTTAGACTTTGGAAGTGATGAAGAAATAAAAGCGGCTTCTAAGGAAATAATTATTCAGTGACGTTATTAACAAAATCAATTTCTTGAGATTGTTNGCTTGTTAACCCTCAGGAACTCAAAAAAAAAAAAAAACTTATTAACAATTTAACAAAAATTTTATTAAATTAGCTTTATAGTTTTAAAAAACAAGTGTTAATTAAGTAGTTTAAACTGCTCAAAAAATATAAAAACAAAAATTTACAAAATGAAAAAAATATTATCATTATTGTTTGTAGGAGTTTTAATTTTCGGCTCATCGAACGGACAAATTTTATCAGAACAAAATGTTACGATAAATATGGATTTACAACCAGTTTTACAGCTCAGTATTGAAGGACCTGAGCAAATAGACTTTAATTTCACAGAAATTGATCAATACTATGCTGGCATTATTAAAAATGGAGCAAACGTTCTTAAGGTTAGTTCCTCAGTAAGTTTTGACCTATGGGCTGCAGGCTTGTCACAAGGAAATGTAGCGTCTTTATGTATGGATCAATTAATCGACTACCAAGGAGGTGGCGCTGCAGGTTTAAATACTATTCCAGTTACCGCACTAGAATTACATCAATTTCCGGCTAATCCACTTGTTACTGCTGCTACCGCCACATGTGACGGGACAACAGCTATGACAGATGAAAGTGACTACAGCCAAGCGTTTGCTATAATAGATGCTGCAACAAATGCTCCTGCTGCGGGCGCAGGAAACAATTGCATTTATGCTCCTGCTGCTACCACTCCCTACATTGCACCACAAATGACTGGTGTTGCTACAGCAGAAGAAAAATATATTGCTGGTGGTGATGGTACTGCTACATGTGCAGTGGTTGGAGGAAGTTATCTTAATAATACTATGGGGTTTAATGATGGTGCTGGACCACCATCTGGTGTAGGTACTGGTTTACCTGCAAATGCTGGTTATTATTTTGTTATGGATTACAGAATTGTTCCAGGGTTACCGGCTTCATTCCCAATGCATGTTGCGGCAAACAATGCAAACAGTACAGCACTTACTCTAGCTGCGGCTGCAACTGCAGCAGGTAATTTAGCTACCGCACCAAATTATGCTGCTCCAGGTGTATATTCCATGTATGTTAAATATATCCTAGCTGAAGACCAATAAAAAGAATTTTTTAGTATTTAAAGGGGGTAATCATTTTTGGTTATTCCCTTTTTTTGATTTTACCCATTAATTTTATGACTTGAAAAAAAACTTTTTAATATCGTTTGCCTTTTATTTATTCTTAACTATTTGTGGTAAAGGCCAAGTGTTAGATTTATCTAGTTTTCAAAAAAAAATTGTGATTGATGACTTTTCTGAATTCACGAGCAACCCTACTTTATATGCTGCAACAACCCTAAGTATAAACCATGTAAATGCTTTAGTTAATTGGGATTTGGTAGCTGAATCATTTGCATTTAACGCAAATACATATTCAACTCAAGGAACACTTGCTGCAGATCCTTTTGATGAAGAAGATATTAAAATAAGAGCATTTAATCAATGTAATACCCCCGACATTGATTATGCTGGTACTGGAAACACTCCAAATATAGGGCACCTTTCTTCTACTGAATTTCATGAGGTTGGCGCAACAGGGAGTGAAAAATATATAGTTGGAGACCTTGTAACCAGAGGCTCTACAAATGGTGCTGTTGGATCCCCTTGCGCTGGTTCACCCATTAATTCAACGGGGAACCCCTCAAACAACCCCGAGTCACACACCTTCAGAATAGATTTTGAGTTAGATTTTAGCAATTTTCCCGGCACCATTATGACTCCAGGGTTTTACACTTACACGCTAATGTTTAAAGCTTATGACGACGCAAATCCAGGAACACAAATTGGAAATACAGTTTCTTTTACTTTAGAAATAGAAATATTGCCAGTTTTACAATTTAATATCTCATCTTTACAAAACATAGACTTTTCTTTTTCAGACATCAATACGTATATTTCAGGAATTATAAAATACGGCGCTACAAAAATGGAAGTAAATTCTAATTTAGAATGGGACTTAATAGCCGTTGGTTCATCTAGTATTAATGAGTCAACGACTGGAGGAAGTCCTTACTGGGACATTATTGCTAGCTATTCTTCTAGCCCTGGAGGAAGCTCCAACATCCCTTTGAGCGCTTTAGAAATATTTCAAAACCCAGCAAACCCCTCACCAGGAGCAGGAGATTATAGCGCTAGCTTTACAACCCCCCCATCAGGAAATAATAATATTGAAGTTGCAACAGGCTCTTTAACTTTTTCGCCTGTTGCAGCATCTGGATCTACACTTTCTAGAAGTATAGCCGGAAAATGGAATGCTACAGCATCTCCGAATAATGCTATGGAACCAGGATCTTATATTGTTAACGGAGTTTGGACCAAGTCGGAGTTTAGTTATACTATTTCATATAGGTTAACACCTGGATTGCCCACCATTTTTGCAAATGGAACGCCGGCAATTTCTCCTCTTTATGCTAATCCAGGATCTTATAGTATGCGTGTTAAGTTCATTTTAACAGAGGACCAATAGGTTATGAAAAATAGAATTAAAATATTATTTATTATTGCTTTTGTAGGTCTATTTATCAGTCCATTCAGTTCTCAAAAAATAAATTTTGTAAATACAGAGATTGAATTTTATAGAGGGCAAATAGTTTCTAATATTTTAAAAATAACAAATACAGACTCTATAGAATTACTTTTTAAAGTATCAATTTCTCACCCAGAAAAATGGAAAATATTAGGAGATAAATTTAAAGTATATTCACTCAGCCCCTCCGACAGCTTGTTTTTACCTGTGAGGATAGTGCCTCTAGGAAAAATCAAAGGAAACACGAAGTATATTATTAGTGGTTATATTTTTGATATAAAAACAAATGAACCTATTATCTCAACTAGTTTTTATGTAAAAAAACCAAAATATTCTAATTGGGAAGTGAAAGCAGAGCCAGCCTCTAAACTATATTTAAAAAATGGTGAGAGTAATATTAATTTTGGTTTTAATGTACGTAATATAGGAACAGAAGAGGAAAATGTTAATCTAGAAATATATACAAATAATTTCAACAACATAGTCATAACAGACACCAATAGATCACCTTTAAAATCATTCACTTCCTATTTCTCCCTAGGCCCTTCAGAAGATACAACTTCTTATTATTCTGCAAATTTAACGGAGTCAATTAGAAATTTTAGAAGACGAGATATAAACAATTTTAATCTTGACAATAAATTGATAAAGTATCAAATTTTCTCAAAGTCTGGCCAGTCAATACTTTCAAATGTTAAAACTAAAAGGTCTGCAATAGTTCAAATTCTTCATTTGCCAAACAGCATAAAAGAAAACCCATACCCAAAACTTACACTTCCAGTTACTGTTGATGCTAACTTTAACAATCTCCTTTCTTTAAATCCTACATTGTCATTGTTTTTTAATGGAAGAACAACTCTCCCAAACCAGGCAAGATTAATATATAATACCCAAGCTTTTTTAAGCACAAGCTATAGACCTTCTTTCGAGTCGTTGTTTTTTAACATAGGTTACTTTACTAATAATTATAGCATTAAAATAGGCAATGTTGGAGGGGGGCTGGGATATGGAGGCAGAGGATTAAGCGCAGGTTACAGATTTAGTAATAAATTAAGTGTTGGCACATACTTTTCGTTTACACCAAGAGTTTTTCAATCAAACTTTTTTACTGCGGGGCTAAGCAGCTCTTTTAAAGCTAATAACAATCTTTTTTTAATGGGTAACTATGCACATTCATTTGGCTTACAAGGGCTTAATTCAGCAGATTTTTTTAAAGCTAGTATTAATTATAGTTTCCTTAAAAATCATTCTATACATTTTACACCCGTAATGGTGAGAACTCAGTCTGCTCTACAGCCTAATGCTAGCGTTTTAACTTTTAACTTAAATGGAGGGTATAGAGTTAATTATCTAAATAATAAAGCAACCACCAACCTTAACGTGACTTCTAACATGGGAAATTCTGGAACTTTTGGACTTTTAGCATCTTCTAACAGGTTCTTTTCTCATATGACAAATTTTCGGATTAGTGAAAAGTGGAATATTTCTCTTCAAAACAGTTACCAAGACAGGGATTCGCTTTCTGCCCAGATGCCACGAATGGTTAACCTTATAAATAGAATTAATTTTAACGGGCACATTAATAATAAGCCTTTTAGACCTTCAATATTTTATAACTACACTCAATATGCCTTCAATAGCTTTATAAACAGAGGCTTTATGTATACAGCGTCTACTTCAGATTTTCAAAAAAACACACTATTTACTTTTAATTTTCAAGCCGGATTTAAGAAAAAATTAAATGACCCAAGATCAATAGATCGCTTTTTCTTTCTTTCTTATTTTCTTTACAGATATAGAGTTTGGACAGTAAATTTAAGATATGGATATGGGTCAATTTCAGTATTTGATTTGATAAACTCAGTTAGCCCTTTAAATAATACACAATCATTAGCCTTAACCCTAAATCACCAATATCAATTCAAAAACCCAAAATGGGTTTTAGAAAATATAACTACTTATAGAACGGAAAGAACTAATAATAGAAATTCAATAACAATTGTTCCTCAATTATATCATTTAACTAAAAACGAGTTAAGACTTTCAGTAAGCCCTGGACTATTTTGGAATTCTATTAAAGAAAATAACAGTGAATATCCAACAAAAACAAATACATCATTCATGTTAAATTTTGCTCTTAAAAAAAAGATAGGTATACCGGTGCCAAAAGCTAAAAAACTTTATACAACTACTAAATTTTGTGCTTTTGTAGATAACAACGGAAACCATAAAAAAGATGAAAATGAATCACTTCTTGAAAATATAGTTATTTCACTGGGATATAATGAGCTATTAACTAACATAAACGGCGAGGCAACGATGTATAATTTATTTAAAGATTCTATTTATGATCTATCTATATTTTCGATTGATAATTTAGAAGGGTTTTTCCCATATTATGAATCAAAATATTACCCTTTTAAAGACAGTGTTTTACTAATACCTTTTGTTAAAGGAGTAAACGTATATGGAGAAATTTATATTGATAGAGATAAATCTCCAGGAGGTTTTGATTTAGACTATGACTTGAGCAAAATTAGAGTTTCAGCATATAATGGCCAAGACGTACACACACTTACAAATGTCAATGGTAAATTCTCCATGTATGTTCCATATGGCGAATACGTTATTTCTTTAGATAATGATGTTATAGGAACAAGGTTCAGGATATTAGAAAACGATATAAAGTTAAACTTGGATGAAGGAACGGAAAGTGTTTTTATTACTTTTTACTTAGTTGAAAAAAGAAGAAAGATCACCATTAAGAAGTTTTAAATCCCATAGTATTTCTCCTCAATTTTAAAATACCTAGTTTTGTAAGTAACAATGGCACTTAAGCAATCTTTACAACAAAGACTTTTACAAAAGCTGTCTCCTCAACAGATACAGTTGATGAAGATGCTTCAGCTACCTACNATTGAGCTTGAAAAAAGAATAAAAGAAGAGCTAGAGTTAAACCCAGCTCTTGACGAAGGGGAGGAGCAAACCCTGGAAACATTAGAAGAAAATGCAGATTCCTCCACTGAAAAAAGAGACGANTTCAATTACCAAGATTATGTAAACGACGAAACACCCTATTACAAAACCCAGTCAAACAATTCCTATAAAGACCAACAAGACAACCACACACCATTATCTTTAGGAGATTCTTTCTCAGAGAAGCTCATTAGTCAAATTTCACTGAGAATTAGAAATGAAAAGCACCTGAATATAGCCGAGCAAATCATTGGAAACTTAGACGAGTCTGGGTATTTAAGAAGAGAGCTTTTTAATATTGTTGACGACTTGGCTTTTTCTCAAAACATTTTAACTTCGGAAGAAGAGATAGAACAAGTTTTATTGGAGGTGCAAGAGCTGGATCCCCCTGGTGTGGGAGCAAGAGACCTTCAAGAATGTCTTTTGATTCAGCTCAGAAAAAAGAAAACAACAACTGCAACTAAAACTGCAGAAGCTATTTTAGAAAAATGTTTCGAGTCTTTCAAAAAAAAACACTACAATAAGATAGAACAAAAACTAGATATTGACACAAAAGCCATTAAGGAGGCAATGGCAGAAATTGTAAAACTAAATCCCAAACCAGGAAACTCCCTTATAGACACCACTAAGTCCATTCAGCACATAACTCCTGATTTTACAATTACCGAAAACGACGGAAATTTGACAGTGGAATTAAACCAACGAAATGCTCCACAACTAAAAGTTAGTAGAGACTATGTAGAAATGATCAAAGGCTATGATGCTGCTCCAAAAAACAAAAGAAACAAAGAAGCAGTTTTATTTATAAAACAAAAAGTAGATGCTGCAAAATGGTTTATAGAGGCAGTAAAACAAAGACAGAATACGCTTTTGGTAACTATAAATGCAATTATGGAGTTTCAAAAGGAATTTTTCCTTTCAGGCGATGAAAAAAACCTTAGGCCAATGATTCTTAAAGACATTGCCTCAATGGTAGACATGGATATTTCTACAATATCACGAGTAGCTAACTCGAAACATGTAGCTACACCATACGGGACATTTTTATTAAAATATTTTTTTAGTGAATCCCTGACTACTAAGTCAGGTGAAGAGGTTTCCACAAGAGAGGTAAAAACCATTCTAAACGAAGCAATTTCCAAAGAAGACAAAGCCAAACCTTTAACAGATGAAAAGTTGGCCGATCTTCTAAAAGAAAATGGTTATTTAATAGCTAGAAGAACCATTGCCAAATACAGAGAGCAGCTTAATATTCCAGTAGCAAGACTGAGAAAACAATTGATCTAACAATGATAAAATTCTCAAAAGTTATCTCTATAATTTTTCACCCAGTCTTTACCTTGATATACTCTTATCTAATATATTTTAATATTCAAAATATTTACAACCAAATGCTGTTTTTGGCTGCACCAAAAATTTATTGGGCTCTATTGCTTTTTTTATTACTAATGGTTGTTTTTTTCCCACTATTGACAATCTATTTCATGTATAGAAATAAATCCATTAGCAGCATCTCCATTCCTATTAGAAAAGAACGTCTGCCAGTTCTAATTTTAGTTACAATCTATTATTTAATGACGTATTATATTTTTAGATACTGGAACTCCACTTTACTAAACTTATTTCATCCTTATTTATCTTTTTTGTTTGCGGGCCTTGTTTTAATTGTCACCCTAACTGTAATTACATACTTCTGGAAAATAAGCCTACATAGCTCATCTATATCAGCCTTATGCGGAGGAATGATGGCAGAAACGCTTATTGCACACCCTGTGGGTGGACAGGAGAAAGTTTTTTATATAAACATGGCCTTACTAGTTTTTATTGGGCTAGTTTCCTTCTCTAGGCTGTTTTTAAAGGCCCATACTATAAGTCAAACAATTGCTGGAATAGCGTTAGGCTTTTCTTTGGCCTTTAGTCTTGTTTTTTTTCAGATTTATATTTGAACTTAGCTAAGTTTTTTTCCCACTTCCAAGAGTGTTCCATACAGTCCTCTAACGAAAATTTAGTATCCCAGCCTAGTTTATTTTTAATTAACTCGTTATCTGAATAAATTTCTGGCACATCTCCAGCTCTTCTAGGGCCAAATTCATAGTTTAGTTTTTGGTTGCTAACTTTTTCAAAAGCACTAATAACTTCAAGTACTGAAAATGCTTTACCTGTGCCAACATTATAGGTTTTTATAGACTCGTTATTATTAAGCCCCTTTTTTAAAGAAGCTACATGTGCATTTGCCAAGTCAACCACATGTATATAATCTCTTATACAAGTTCCGTCGCCAGTATCATAGTCCTTTCCAAAAACAGTAAGCTTTTTTCGTTTTCCTATTGCTGTTTGGGTGATATGCGGGACTAAATTACTAGGAACACCTATAGGCAATTCGCCAATTAAACCAGATGGATGCGCACCAATAGGATTAAAATACCTTAAGAGTGTTAAAGAAGAATAGGGTTTTGTTTTAAAAAAATCAGTTAGAATTTTTTCGCCAGCTTGTTTTGTGAAGCCATAAGGCGAAAAAGCAGGCTTAATGGATGATGTTTCTTTAACAGGTATTTTGTCAGGAACTCCATATACCGTGCAAGAAGAAGAAAATACAAATGAGTTAATCTTTTGTTGTTCAATTACAGCTATAAAATTAATAAGATTCAAAACATTGTTTTGGTAATATTTCATTGGATCTAATACCGATTCATTTACCGCCTTATCTGCTGCAAAATGAATTANGCCAACTGGGGNTTCTTTTTGTAAAATTTCTGTAANCTNTTCTTTATTACCAATATCTGTTGCGTAACAAGTAATTTTTTTACCTACAATTTNCTCTANATTTTTAATTACAAAAGGTTCNGAATTTCTAAAGTCATCTACAATAATAGGGTCAAANCCGTTTTCAATCAATGCTACTGCAGTATGTGAACCAATAAAGCCCGCCCCACCNGTTAAAAGTATTTTCATGTTTTAATAAAGAAATGTAAAAATATCNAAATATCNATTTTTTTTAAAANTTAATACTTTTAATTGTAATATTTAACAATAAGAAAAAAAGCTACNGTAATAGAAAATATAGATTTTGCTTNAAAAGGGATAGNAGAAGTAAAAAATGTTTCTAGAGAAGTTCAAGATGTTTTTTGCATTAGTAAAGATTCAAATAANGGAATTCCATCCGTATTACCTAATAAAGCATCAACCGCTCTTTCAGGATGAGGCATCATTCCCATCACATTTTTATTTTTATTAGACACGCCAGCAATATTTTTTAATGATCCGTTAGGGTTATCATCTTCAGACACTTTTCCATTAACGTCACAATACTGGAACAGAACTTGGTCGTTTNCAAATAAATTTTCTATTTCTTCTTTTTTTGCATAGTACCTACCTTCTCCATGGGCTATGGGTATTTTATAGGCTCTGTTTTTATTCACTTTCTCAGTAATCCCGGCAGAAGCTGAACAAGCTTTTAGAAAAGTATTTTTGCATATAAATTTTTGGTTATTGTTGTGTAATAGAGCCCCAGGAAGCAACCCTGATTCGCATAAAATTTGAAACCCGTTGCAAATTCCTAACAAAAGCCCCCCTTTATTAGCATGTTTTATAACCTCATTCATAATAGGAGAAAATCTTGCTATAGCACCAGACCTTAGGTAGTCACCATAAGAAAANCCTCCAGGNAGAACAATTAGGTCACAACTTTTTGTGTCTTGGTCTTTGTGCCACAACTCAATTACTTCTTGCTCTAGAGTTTTTCCTAAAGCATATATCATATCATGATTACAATTAGATCCTGGAAAAGTTACAACACCACATTTCATAAATAGTTTGTTTTTATTTCAAATATAAAAGAAAGATATACATAAACAGCTTATTTTAAACACATGTTGATTATATAAAAACATAAGGATTTTTCCTATTACCAATAAAAACAAATAGGAATCAATTAACCATGGATATTTGCTATTCAAGACAGCATTTGATAGAAGAATCGAAAAGGGAACAGCTAGGATAAAAAACAATGGATAATCAATGCTTAAAACAAACTTCACAAATAAAAATTGAGTTATTGCCAAAGCAAGCAGAGAAATTATAATCCAAGAAATTTTCTTGTAACGGTTAGTACTTTTAATGAACGTAAAGACCAAACTACTTAAAAAAATTAGTAAACCAACTAAGGCAGAAAACNAAATATAACTCCACTCATATGAACGTGAACTGGGAACAANCAAAGAGTTAGNCAACCACTCTTTAAAAACNGAATAAAAGCNATCACTTATTATCGAAACTGGGAAAAAAAAAGCTGCTAGAAAAACCACAGCTATAAGAGGCATAATATATTCTCGCCATTGAAAAGGCCTAATAAAGTATAATGTAAGCCACAAAACCGGCAACAAAAAAATATTTAATCCATAAAACAAGCAACTTATTATTAACCAACAACTGGCATTAAAAACCTCAATTTTACAGGGTTTATTTCTAAAAATCTTAAATAGATTTTCTATTGCAAGTACTAAAAATAAATTTCCCAATAAAGGATTTATCGANAAGTGAATATTTCCAAAAACCCCAATTAAAACAATATAAATCATCCCTGAGGCATAGTTTGATTTTTGAAAAAACACACTTTTATTAATAATTAAATTAATTCTCAGAGCGGTAAAAAAAACCGTAAAACTGTATAAGCAATATAAAATANTTGGATTTAATTGTAAAAAAGATTCGATAGACCAGGATAAGTCATCTGAATACGCATGATAAAATATTGCTATAATTGGTAAAATAGTAGCGCTAAAAAAGAAATAAATGGGGTTATTAGATCTAAGAAAATTNAACATTANTACAAATTAATCATTAAAGAGTCGAAAAAAGAATTGTCAGAATCAATTATTTTATATTTTTGAAAAAAAATTATTATGAACTGGCTTTTACATCCTATACGAGATTTTTTAATTTGGATGTTTGAAAATACTCTTGAACCATTAGGAAACGCCCCAAATACAATTTTCATCTGTCTTATTCTTGGAGGTTTAGTTTATTGGATGTTTGTCCAAAACAAGCTTAATAAAAAAGCGGAGTATGACCCCAATCAAATTAAATAGTTATTTTTTTTTGGTAATTAAATCTTTGCCAATATCTTTCCTGAACTGCATGTTTTCAAAATTGACATTTTTAATATTGCTGTAACATACTTTTAAAGAGGTTTCAATATTTTTGCCATAAGAAGTTATTGCAATAACTCTGCCTCCGTTAGTTACGATTTTGTTATTTTTAATCATTGTTCCAGCGTGAAAAACTTCTGTTCTGCCGTTTAACTCTCCAATTGTAACAGCTTTATTTTTTTCATATGTTTCAGGATACCCTCCGGAAACTATCATTACAGAGCTTACAGAGCGCAAATCAATTTCAACATCTCTTTCAGACAGAGTATTGGTTGCAATACCATCAAAAAGTTCCAAAATATCAGATTTTAACCTAGGCATTACCACCTCTGTTTCAGGGTCGCCTAATCGACAATTATATTCTATTACATACGGATCTCCTTTTACTAAAATCAATCCAAAAAAGATAAATCCTGAGTAGTCGATGCCTTCTTTTTTTAGTCCTTTTATAGTAGGAATTATTATCTGGTTTTCTACCTTGTCAATAAATTCTCTATTAGCAAATGGAACTGGTGATACGGCGCCCATTCCCCCAGTATTTAACCCATTATCTCCCTCTCCAATTCTCTTATAATCTTTAGCTTCAGGTAATATTTTATAATTTACCCCATCAGTAATAACAAAAACACTCACCTCTACACCCTCTAAAAAGTCCTCTATAACAATAGTCTCACTAGATTTTCCAAACTGTCCAGCGAGAAGATTTTTAACGGCTTTCTTAGCTTTGCTCAAGTCACTTTCAATTACCACCCCTTTTCCAGCTGCTAGTCCATCTGCTTTTAGGACGTAAGGACCTTGCTTTTCCTCTAAAAAGGCAATGGCTTCTTTTAATTGTGTATTGTTAAAAGATTTGGATTTCGCAGTAGGAATTTTATATTTTTTCATGAAAGATTTTGCAAAACCTTTGCTCCCCTCTAATATTGCGCCTTCTTTTTTAGGCCCAATTACTGTTACACTTTTAAGATGTGAATTACTTTCAAAGTAATCGTGTATACCATTTACTAAAGGCTGTTCAGGTCCAACTACTAAAACATTTATTTTATTCTGAACACAGAAATTACCAATAGCTTCGAAATCATTAATGTCTATTGCAATGTTTTCTGCAATTTCTGAAGTTCCTGCATTTCCTGGGGCAACATATAGTTTTTCCAATTGAGAGCTTTTGCAGATTTTCCAAGCTAAAGCATGTTCTCTGCCACCAGATCCTAATAATAGTATTTTCATAAGAAATGTTTTCACAAATGAACATAATTTAGAACCATTTGTTAAATTTTTTTTTTAACAACTTATACTTTGTTTTAAACAAACTATATTTGTTCATCATAAATAAACCTTTTAACAATAGTTAATATTTTTTAAAACATGAAACAACTTAAAATATTTTTNTTTTTTTTATTAATTTTTAATGCTTTCAATTTCCAAGGTCAATCTAAAAAAGTATCTTTTANAGTCAACGGAGTGTGCGNAATGTGCAAAGCAAGAATTGAATCTNTTTTGGATGTTAAAGGNATATCGNTTGCNTCTTGGTCCGAAGAAACACACATTTGTAATGTNACCTATAACAGTAATAAAATTTCGGAAAAAGAAATTCATCAGTTGTTGGCTTCCAAAGGACACGANACCCCTGTTTGTAGAGCAACAGATGAGGCATATAATAATCTTCACCCTTGTTGTCATTATGTGAGAAAAGATTCATTAAAGTGAAATACATCTCATTTATTGCTTTTATTTTATTTACAANTATTGGGGTTTCTCAAAAAAATTTAAAGCAAGATTATTTATCGGGACATGTTTACGAACTTAGTAATAACGAATCTTTATCGCCTTTAACAGGTGTCAATGTTTCTTATTCTGGTACCAACTCAGGAACTGTAACTGATACAAGTGGTTTTTTCAGCATTCCATTTGTAAAAAATAATTATATTTTAATTTTCAGTTATGTAGGATATAATACCGACACTCTCAAAATAAAATCCAATCAAGAAATTAACGTTGTTATGAGTGAGGGAAAAATTCTTGAAGACCTAATTGTTGAATTTAAAAAAGGCAGTTATTCCTTTTCAAAANTGGATCCTAGAAATGCCCATATTATTGGCCAAGATGAATTAAGAAAAGCAGCATGCTGTAATTTGGCAGAAAGTTTTGAAACNAATCCATCTATTGACGCCACATTTACAGATGCAATTACAGGAACCAAACAAATTCAAATGATGGGATTATCTGGCAAGTATGTTCAAATGCTCTCTGGAAATATTCCTATTATAAGAGGCATTTCAATTTTGAATGGATTAAAACAAATACCAGGTTCATTTATCCATGAAATAGCAGTTTCGAAAGGTTCTGGATCTGNACTAAACGGGTATGAAAGTATGGTNGGCCAAATAAACATAAATTTAAAACAGCCCGAAAATGCAGAAAAATTACATTTAAACGTTTATCTAAATCAGGGAGGAAGAAGCGAGCACAATGCTTTCTTCTCTAAAAAATTCAGNAATAAGTGGTCTACCACATTGCTAGCTCATTTTGAAGACCAGCAAAGAGNNAACGATAGAAATAAAGATGGATTCNTAGACAACCCANTAAGAAATGATTTTGTTTTTTACAACCAGTGGAATTATAGATCAAAACTCATTCACATGGAGTTAGGGCTTAATGGTGCAAAAAGTAAAATTAAATCTGGAAAAAGACAACAATGGATAGACCCATCAGTTCAGNTTATTCAACAGGACTANTCTGTAGATATTGAAAACACTCAGNTCAATGGGTTTGNTAAAATTGGATACCTCTTTCCAAATGACGATTTTAAAAGTTTAGCTCTTCAATTGAGCACCACCTATAATAATCAAAANTCTACAATAGGGATAACAGATTATNTAGGATCTCAATATAGCNNCTATGCTAACCTAATCTACCAACAAGAAGTGGGCTTAAATAAAGAAGAAAATTATTTTAAATTTGGTGCAAGTTGTCAGNTAGATAGTGTTACTGAAAACGTTCAATCTTTTANAGTTCNNCCACCAATAAATCGTTTTTTAGAAATAGTTCCAGGTGTTTTTGGAGAATTTACTCACAATAGTGAAAAAATTGGACTTATCGCTGGACTCAGAGGGGACTACACTTCATTTTATGATAAATATTTTTTAACTCCCCGTCTTCATTTTAGATATTCACCAAACACGGATTTAGCATTTAAGCTGATGGCAGGAAGTGGAAGAAGAACACCATTTATGCTTATGGAAAACATTGGTTACATGGCTAGTTCAAGAAGCTGGATAATTGGTGATAATGTTTATGGGATACAAGGCCTTATGGATGATGTTGGTCAAGAATATTCTTGGAATTTAGGCTTNGGCATGGTNAAAGAATTTACTTTTTTANATCGAGATGGNGTACTAACCCTAGACGCTTATCATACAAGTTTTGTAAATCAGTTGGTTGTAGATCTTTATCAGTCTGCAAGAGAACTACATTTTTATGCACTTGACGGGAAATCGTATTCTAACTCTTTTCAATCGGAAATTAATTATTCTGTAACCCGAAGGTTAGATATACGNGCAGCTTATAGGTTTTTAGATNTACAAACAAAATATAAAAATGGCCTAATAGAAAAACCATTGCTATCCAAACATAGAGGATTTTTAAATATTGCTTATTCTACAAGAAAAATCAAAAACTGCCAATGGAAAATAGACTTAACCACCCAGTGGATAGGAAGCCAAAGAATTCCTTTTACTGGAGATAACGACATTGAATTTCAGCTAGCGGAAAGAANCGAGAACTACTTACTTTTAAACAGTCAAGTCACAAGAATATTTGGAAAAAGATTAGATGCATANATAGGNGTTGAAAATGCTTTAAACTATAGGCAAACCACNCCGATACTTTCTTCAGAAGATCCTTATGACAAACATTTTGACAGTTCCTTAATATGGGCNCCTATTTTTGGAAGAATGGTTTATTTAGGGGTTAGATTTACTCTTAAAGACTAAAAGGAATAGCNTCTATTGCAAAGCCCTTATTTTTTAGNCCCTTGATGATTGGCAAAAGAGCATTTAAAGTAAGATGCTTAAATTTTTTGTTATCGTGCAAAACAATAATACTTCCATTTCTAGCATTTTTTAAGACATTTTCAATTACATGAGAATAGCTTAGCGTTTCATCAAAATCCCCACTATTAATATCCCACATTACAATTTCAAACTTTTTTTTAAGTTGTGAAGCGCTGCTAAAATTTAACTTTCCAAAGGGAGGTCTAAAAAGATTGCTTTTTATAATTTCAGANGCCTTTTCNATATCTTNCAAGTATTTATTTTTTGTTACTTTCCATCCATTAATATGCGACATTGAGTGGTTGCCTACACTATGTCCTTGATTTATTATTTCTTGAAAAANTTCTGGGTTCTTCAAAACATTATTTCCAATACAAAAAAAAGTACCCTTAACCTTCTCTTTCTCAAGAATCTTAAGAATATCCATTGTAGCAGAATCGTTGGGNCCATCATCAAAAGTGAGATACACAACGGGTTTAGCAGGTGATAATCTCCATAAAAGCCTTAGAAAAACAAGTTGAATTATTCTAGGTGTTTTAATCCAATATTTCATTTCATAGAGCCACCCCAGAGTTGAGTGTANTANACAGGAAATTTTTGTTGATTNCTAAAAAATGCACTTCTTTCTCTGTAATTATTCACAAAAACATCTTTAATTTTAGCACAAATATTATCGTAATCCGTGTTTGCTAAAACACCTTTGTAGGCAAAAGAAACACTTCCGCTCATGTTGTTATTATCTGGTTCAAACATCTTATTACGATCTACACCAACTAAAGAGGCCTCTCGTAGCATTTCAACATTAAACATTGCCTTTCCAAGTTCGCTCCAGACATNGTCCAAATGCTCTTTGTCCATAGACGCAAAATNATTNAATCTTTGCAACTGTAGTTCTGCTAGTTTTTTACCAATTTCGTTTCCCTTTAAGGTGTCGCCTGCTTCAAAATAATTCGAACATAGATAATAGCAGATGTCATCTGCTGGAACCTGTTCGTTTTCTACTGGCATTTCNTCNAANCATAAATTAAGAATATCTATGGCCTCATCGTATCTATTTTCAGCAATTAATTGATCGCTTAACTTCATCATTTGTAAACGAATATTTTGAACCATTCGCATCGTGTAATAATCTACCAACACACCTTTTTCTTTCATATTACCCCATAAAAACGCAATACTATCAATTTTATTATNTCTTTTTTTAAGAGCGTACTCNCCTTTAAATAGCTGCACCATTTTATTAATATTTGTCCCGCCGTTGCCTCCAAANTCTACAGGTGATAGTTTATAAGTCAACCCTTCACAGTACATATGTTTCTGTAAATATCTATTGGCTTGCATGCCCATAATGCTTGCAAAATAAATAGGTCTTTCCCATTGATAATTGGCCAAAAGGCTTAAAACAGCCAAATCTGCTTTATACAGCATACTTCCCTTTAAAGCCCACTTAAGGACAGGTCGATAATTAGGCTTTTTAAGATCTGCACTATCAATAATTCCATTNTTTATTGCATTCTCTTCATTAACCTCTAGATATATATTATTGAAATTTAGATAAGACTCATTGTTACAAGAAAAACTTTGAAACTTTTTATTTCTGTCATCACTAATAAAATCTATTGCTTCTTGTGCAGAGTACCANCTTTCAGGCCACTTAGAAATGGTTTTGCTTGCATTTGTAAGCGCTTGATTTATCTGACTCCCTATATTATTGATCCCTGCTAATGAAATAAAATTCGTGGCTTTGTTTTTGTATTGTGAAAGGTCATATCCTTTTTTAATTAGTTCAAGTGTCCCAGCACCAATACTTTTCCTCTTATAGTCTTGCTCGTCTTGTTTCAAAGATTCTGCTATATCTTGCACCCAAAATACTTGTTTAAGTAAAGAACTGAGTGAGTTTTTATCTAGTCCAGAATTACTTAAAGATGCTTGTAAATCATCTAAGGTTTTTTGAATTTTTAAACGTTGAGAATTGGATTTGTACTTTGTGTTNTCATTTGGAGTAATCAACACATAATCTCTACTACCACTTCTGTAGACNGATTCTCTCATATTAATTGGTAAAGGATCTGACTCATAAGCTCTTTTTTTCATTTGATTAATATGCCAATCNGTACTTAGTAAAGACATATTAGCTACACGAACATCCGTTCTTACACCTTCTACCTCTTGAATATACCACAAAGGGAAAGTATCGTTATCTCCATTAGTAAAAAGAATGGCATTNTAATCACAAGAGTTTAGGTAATTAGCTGCAAAGTCTCTAGCTGTGGATCTATTGGATCGGTTATGGTCGTCCCAGTTTTCANATGCCAAAATACTAGGCACAAAAAGGCCTAAAATAATAGGAACTATTGCAATTATNAAGTGAGAGGGATATTTTTTACCCAAAAAGTACAATAGACTAAATACTATTAATGAGACACCACTCATGTAAGATAAGCTTAGGCCAAGAGTCATTCCATNCCCAGCAATATATTGTGCTAAAAGTATAAGAGCACTACCNCCAATTGTATAAGTAGCTATTTTTTTAAGGNGGTTAAAATTGATGNTTCTTGCAAAGTCAAACAAAGCCCACACGCCTATACCAATCCAAAAAGAAAACGCATAGAAAGAAGCANCATAAGCATAATCTCGTTCTCTTGGTTCAGCAGGTTTTTGGTTTAGATAAATAACAATGGCTATCCCAGTCAACAAGAAAAGAAGAAAGACAACAAACCAGCCTTTAGGATGTTTTATTAAGTGGAAGAAAAACCCTATTAACCCCAATATCAAAGGCAACATAAAATACCTATTGTATCCTTTATTNAGTTTTATATCGTCTGAAACAGTTTCTTGTGGTCCAAGTCGCTGGTTGTCTATAAAGTCTATGCCACTTAGCCAGTTGCCCTCTAAAATCTTACTCTTTCCTCCAGTTAGTCCATAACCCTGAACATCGTTTTGTCTTCCTGAAAAATTCCAAAGAAAATATCTCAGATACATCCAATTTAGCTGATATTGNAACAAAAATTGAATATTTTCTGAAAATGAAGGCAGAAATAAACCATCTTTTGAAAGATCTGTAGCTATGCCTCTTAAGTATTGTCGTTGATTTTCTGGGGCACTAGTATTATTGGCATAACTCATTAATGCTTGGTACTGCTGAAATCTATCTGTATAATTTTGCTGAAGCATTTTATTTATTTGGCCCAGAGCTGGTAAAGGCTTATTAGTATTCCCTTCATATCCACACCAAACCTTGTATTTATCGCCCTCGCCTTGACGGTACATTCTTGGAAAAAGGGTTGTGTATTCAGGCAAGAAAAGCTTGTCTCCTNTTTTNCCCTTAAGATTGTCTATGTATCCTTTTTTTATAGTGCTTTGAAATGAAAGAATATTTGGAAGTTGCAAAGAGAAAAATTCTTTNTTTATGGTATCACATTGGTTACGAAATTCATTAAGGTCCCACTCATTCATAAAAGAAAGCTCTTTTTCTATCAACGAATACCTATATTGCGTACTCGAATTACCTTTAAAAAATCTAATATGTAAATTTAAAGGCCTAATAAGTTCTTTAATANCCGTAGTATCAGAAGAAGNGACTTCTTGAGCACTTCCTAAAGTAGTTAAAGAGTAAACCTTCATGAAACTGCTTTTGTCTGGACCTAAATGGTCTTCACTACAATCTGAAAAGGCTGGAGAATTCCAAAACCTTCCAGAAATAATAGGCCAAGTCCCATATTGCTCTCTTTTTAAATAGGAATGCAATTGAGAAAGTGTTTCAGGATTATTTTCATCCAAAGGAGGGTTGGCGTTAGATCTTACCAATATCATTACAAAGGATGAGTAGCCCATTAAAACAAGAGCTAGGGACAAAATACCAGTATTTAATAATGCTTTTCCATTACTGCTTGACCATTTGAGACCAATTACAATTAATAACGTCAGTGCTCCTAAAAAGAAAAAAGCCCCGCTATTAAATGGAAGTCCAAAGCTGTCTATAAAAAGTCTTTCTACCCAGTCTGCAAGAGAAACAGTTGTGGGAATAATGACACTTTGAATTGTCCCAAGAACAACTAAGGAAGTTATCCCAGCAATAAGAAANGATTTCCAACTAAATTCATATTTTTTAAAGTAAATAACAAAAACAATTGCGGGAATTGCAAGTAAGTTTAGTAAGTGAACCCCAATCGAAAGACCTATCATATAACAAATGAAAAGAATCCATCTATTTGGATGAGTAGCAGATGTTTTGTCTTCTAAAGCGCTATATTGATCGTCTTCTGCGTCCCATTTCAAGATCGCCCAGAAAACAATTGCTGTAAAAAAAGAAGACATTGCATAAACTTCTCCCTCAACAGCTGAAAACCAAAAGGAATCTGTAAATGTATATGAAAGTGCACCAACTAAGCCTGCCCCCAATATAGCTACAGAGGCATTTTTATNATCTTCCCCATTTTTCCTAGCCATTTTTCTGCCCAACATGGTAATGCTCCAAAACAAAAATAANATACTAAAAGAGCTACTTAATGCAGACATAGAGTTCACCATCATTGCAGCGTTTTCTGGACTAGCAAATGCGGAAAACANTCTTCCTAGCATCATGAAAAATGGAGCTCCTGGAGGGTGACCAACTTCAAGCTTATTAGCGGTAGTAATATATTCACCACAATCCCAAAGACTGGTGGTTTGTTCCATAGTAGATAGATAAACAAAAGTGGCTATTGCAAATACAATCCAACCAGTGATGTTATTTAATTTTTTGTAATTCATGTGGTAATTATGAAAAGCGAAAATAGAAAAATACATCCATAATAAACGTTAAAATATGGATTTAAAGTCGGTTAATGCTCAAAAGAGAGAGAATAGTTAAGTAAAAAATTTGGTAGGATAGAAAAATGAAATTAAATTCGCAACCTAAATTGTCCCATGGTGTAACTGGCAACACGTCTGGTTTTGGTCCAGAAGAGTCTAGGTTCGAGCCCTAGTGGGACAACTATTAACAGATAAGTCATTTTNAATAAGTGACAACACAAGTGTCAACAGAGAGTCATTTTCATAGAATTTGACTCTTTTTTTTATCATTTATTTGATTCCTTAAAAACCCCTATTTCATCCCCTGTTTTTATAGTATTTCTTTGACCAATAATTAAAAACTAAAGAAAAATGAAAGCTATTTTGATAGAAAAAAATGCATTTGAAGAAATGCACAAGAACATAAAAGAAGTTAAGAATGAGTTAGCAAATATGAAGAAAGAACTACTTTCTGAAAACAATAACTTCTTAACTGTTGAACAAGTTAGAGATAAATTAAAAGTTACAAGAGCAACTCTGAATAACTGGCATAAAGAAGAAATATTAATAAAAAGGTATGTAGGTGGAAGAGTATACTACAAAGCTGAGGAAGTAAATAATCTTTTAAATCAATAGTTATGAAAGTTCAGGGAATAGATTTTAAATGGGCAAGAATGCACATAGATTCACTTCTTATTTCTGATGTTGCTAAAATTGGAACTAAAGAAGAATGCTGGGACTATGTATTCATTCATTTTAAATATTTGAAAGAAGGGTGTGAACTTAGCTATGATAGAGCATCTAATCTAATCCCTAAAGACACTTTAGATAATTTAATTCATAAATACTATATGATTGAAATGGATGGTGATTTAATTAGAATACCTATGGCTGATGAAAATTGGGAACAGTTTATGAAACAAAGAAAATCAAGTAGTAAAGGAGGAAAGAAAACACAAGCTAAAAAAAAGAAGAAAGAACAAGAAGTAAATGATGAAAGAGAGCAAGAAAGAATTGAAATGATGAAAAAAGAATTAGGTCTTGAAGGAGTTGATGGCAGTACATTACTAAATGAATAATCAAGTGTACTTTAAGTGCACTTCAAGCAT
>PAST01000025.1 GCA_002713405.1 Crocinitomicaceae bacterium
TCCGCCTATTATATTAAAAAAGAGAGCAAGAGAACCTAATATAGTTGTCATTCCAAGATACATAGGATTTCTTGAGTACTTAAAAATTTTTTCTGTTACCAGTTTTGTTGCTTTCTCAGGGTTTATAGGGTTTACGGTTGTTTTACTACTTTTAAATGATGTTACTGCTGATATGAATATAAAGAGCCCTAAAAACATTAAAAGTATACCAACATAAAAAGTAAGTTGATTTTCAATAGCTGGAAATATTTCTTTAGTAAAGTAAATTAATAATCCAAATGCTAAAGTTACTATTGGTGGAGGTATTTTGGTTTCCATTTTTTATTTTATGCAATAGATAATTAGCATCTTCATTTTGTAAGTTTTAAACCATTAAAGTAATAAAAAGTTGACTTAGTTAAGAGAAGTGCGGTACGTAATGGTCTTTAGTATGATTTTCATTTAACTCACTTCAATTTTTTTGAGCTTTCTTAAATGATTCTTTTTTATTGTCTTTGCTGGTAATTGCTGCATTAAATTGAACTTTAAAACCTTCTTTAATTTTACTTTTTAGTTACTACCTGATTAACGTAGGCTTTAAATTTGCTCAATAAATCCTCAGCAGCAAAGTCATTTTGAACACAATAGTAATGAAAGAAAAGTGTGTAACTAAAAAAGGAACCACATNTATGGTTCCTTTTAATAANTTAATGTAGATTATTTACATCTTATAAGTGAGACCGAATCTTACTAATCCACCACCACCAAAACCAGCTTCAACAAGAAGAGCAAAATTATCAATGAAGAAAATATTNGCTCCAGCATGAACTCTAAAAGCTAGCGGGTTAGTNGTATCTTCAGTTTGTTCANAACCGGCNCTAGTACTTGTGAANGTATTAGAAGCTGACCTGAAACCTACGCCTATNCCTGTAAATGGAACAAAGACATCACTACTTCCCCAGTTACCATCAACNCTAAGCATTGCTCTAACGATACTTCTTTTAGCATCCATTACATTATCATATGTGTCAAAAGATAAATCTGACCAAGCATTATAATTAAAGGTAGCTGACGTTGTAGAGTAGTTAAGGTCTAATCCAAAACTTACTTTACCGTCTCCTCTATAAGNAACATGAAGACCAAGCGGACCCAAATTACTCCAATCTATATCNTCTTGTGTANNATAAACCTCTCCTACGTAATCATCTGTAAGAATAGCTCCAGCAGGAAGTATATTTGGAGCGCCATAATATAAAGTCCCGGAAATTTGAGAAAGAATATTATTTGAAAATAAAATTGTCATNAAAAACAATGACGTTATTGTATATATTTTTTTCATTTTTTNATTTTTAATAGTTAAATTATTNTCAAGGTAATAATTTTTTNTAAATAATTTAAATGATTCATTATCCATTCAAATCTANTGTTGNAGCGNCANTGANNTAATTTTAAAAANCAACTTATATTTACATTAATAAAATAAGACAGATAATATTTCCTTCATTTTATTAANTTTAAAACTNATAATCCACATCTCTCTTCTTCNATTTNTCTGNAAATAACAACGCCAATAATTTTTGTTGATGGTTTTAGTACTAAATCATTGTCATCCTCAATATTATAGTAAGTTGACTCGACATCCAATCTAAAACTTATATTTCCAATAGTGCTATGTACCCTTGCTTCAANTTCACTTCCGTGAGTTTCAATATTTGGATAGGCATTNATTAGTTCTCCATACGTTGAATTAACNCCAATTCCTTCTATAATTTTATATTTTGGAGAAAATATTTCAATATGATTTATAAGACTNTCTTCTGAAACATGTAAAAAAGCATCTCTTTTTTTTGTTAGTGAATCCAAAATTTCATATCCANTAAACTCTCCTTCTCCGGTTTCTAGAATAGCTTTTTTGAAAAAAGGTCCAATTGGATATTTTGAAATATCGCTATCTATTTTATATTGGGANAAGGCAGTTTGAGAAATAATTTTATCNACTTCAACAGCTGCTAGTTCAGCTAATGTATGACGGTTATTTTCTTCATCTTGCTCCNTNTGATANNCNGCTTCTGCAGCCAAGCNTTCTNNNACTNCTNTTTNAGCTATCTTTTCGTATTCATCNTTTAAAATTTTTAAAANNAAANNATCTATTTCATCCANATTAGTTGCCAAACGCCAAATAAAANCCTTTTCCGTTCTCGAATNTAATCCNGGATAATAACTTATCCATTTTCCACCAACNGCTTTTTNCTTACCACAATCTCTTGGAAATCCNACACCAGGATCATCGTAGTTACAAAATTNCCATGCATTAACATCTGCCTTTGCATCTGAAATATTNTCATANAANANAAAATCAATATNCATTTGATTTGTAATAGGTTTACCANCTATTGGTTTNTTTGAAAACCAATCAAAGTGTAATAACCTAAAAAAATCCCAGTCACCAATTGGNGTTAATCTTTTATANATAATNTTATTATATGGATANGCCTGGNNACTGGTAAACTTCATGTAAAANGGNAAAGNNAGTTCTCTAGCAGCATTNTTGAATTCNNNAACNTGTNNCTNNATTTAACNNGTTTTTTGAANCACTTTTNAGTTTTTTTGAAAGCTCAGCCAATTCATTTTTGGATTCATAATCTTCATCAATAAATTGAGCATTATNAATTTTGACATAAATACTAAAGACATCTNTAATTGTTGACCTTGTTGACCTTGATTTTGTAATATCAATNTTAGAAAAAATANCTTCTNNAAATTCTTGGCCATTTTCTTCTGAAGCATTTAATAANGAAATATTTTTCCCGCTTCCTTTAAAAAANAAATAGGCATTTGAGTATCNATAGNNATNTGAAAAATTATAATTGTAAATTATNGGNAAATTTAANCTTTCCTTATTACAATAATATGATTTTGAACGACCNCACTCGTAAAGTTCATCTGTTTCTATTACTTCAACTTTTTTTATAGTTTGATAATTGTCTAGGTATACTAAAGTTTTACAGTAAGGTGGATATAATGCAGTNGAATCAGTAAGAAANANTTTTTCTGATTTATTCATGAAATAGTAATTAGANAANGATTCCTCATNATCCATTTTAACTTTTTCAATTGGNAAAAGACCTTGATCAAAAAGTTGGTAAACATCATAATTTTCTAATTCATTTTCAGTTTTTTGATATTCGCTAACTAAATAATCAATATATTTTTGNTNATCNAACTNTTTAAGANNGACTTTAAGNTTTTTAAGACTATTTAAGTAATCATCTTCTTGATTTCCTTCACTCTCTAGTTGGGATGTTTGTTCATTAAACAAAAAAAGCGTAACCTTTTTGGAGCTGGGAGTNCCAATNATATTATTTATATAATCTGANTTATANTTTAAANTNCCTTTTTTTATAAAACCNTCTCCCTTAGGCATACANACGCCCCAAGANCCAGATTNTTGACAATCATCAAAACTAATTAGCTTAACAATNGTATGGTTTTCAACGACAATCACACCATTGGAATATTCTTTTGCTTCTTCTAAAGCATTAGAGATATTATTTTTGTTAAGAGAGATTTCTTTTACTGAAATATCTTTTGCTATTTCCGCGAATGCAACAATAGGATTTTTATTGGTATCAGATAGAATAGACTGAACATCTATCAAAAATAGACTGACAGTATTAGGTTTTTCTTTGTTATTTGCTGTACTATTTTCACAACTTAATAAAACAACTAATGAGAATATAAATAGTAATTTTTTTTTCATCTTTTGGTATTAATATAAAAGTAATAAAAGGAAAATAATGAAACAAGTGAAAGAATTACAATTTAGTAAATCAACCTAATTATTATATTAAATAAGTAATGTCGATTTTCTTTATTAGAAGTAAATTTACTAACCACCATTTATTAATGCATTTTCTGTAGATACTGTTTGTGCATACTTGTTTTTTGTATAAGAAAATAACGCTACTAAAGCAAAAACTTTTTCACATATTTAAGCTCCTTAAAATCAACCTATTAAGAAAAAAATGCTATTTTAATACCGTTAAGAAAAATTTCTAAAGCCACGTAAAAGTGCGGGGGTTTTAGGTTTATATTAGAGAGAAGTATTTCTTGTTTAAGAATGCTTAAACTATTTAAGTTATTCAAAATTTATCTATGAATTCGACAAATCAAAGAATTGTTTCTATTGATTTTTTGCGTGGATTAACAATAGCATCAATGATTTTTGTTAATAATCCAGGAAGTTGGGGAGCTTGGGATAGTGTTAATTCTAAGTGGATAAATCATTTATTTTTGCCCTTTTCCCATAGCCATTGGAATGGTTGTACGATT
Source organism: Crocinitomicaceae bacterium (assembly GCA_002713405.1). Classification (GTDB taxonomy): domain Bacteria; phylum Bacteroidota; class Bacteroidia; order Flavobacteriales_D; family Parvicellaceae; genus MED-G20. The sequence continues at coordinate 4,312 of PAST01000025.1, forward strand.
GCAGATTTGATTTTTCCTTTTTTCATTTTTATTGTTGGAACCTCGATTGCTTTCGCAATGGGGAGTAAAAAGCAAAACTTTAAAAATCATAATCATTTAATAGTTAAAGTTATTAAACGTGGTTTAGTGATTTTTCTATTAGGAGTCCTTAAAGATGCTTTTCCTTATTTCCATCTTGTAAATGGTGAATACGAACTTTGGAGCCCTTTAGATTGGAGAATACCTGGAGTACTTCAGAGAATTGGATTAGTATTTATTATTGGAGGGATTATTTTTATCAAATCCTCCCCAAAGGTTTTGTGGTTGACTTTTATTTCCATTTTGTTAGGTTATTGGGGGCTTCTCTATATCGAAATACCAGGGGCTTATGAATTAGACTTAACAGTTCCAAATAAGAATTTTGGGGCTTGGCTTGACACAAAAGTTTTTACTAAAAATCACCTATGGCCAAACTCGCGCGAAGATGGTTGGGATCCAGAATCTTTTTTTGGGACTATTCCAGCAGTGGCTTCAGCCATAATGGGAATGTTAGCAGGAACTTATATTAAAAGTGAAAAGACTGTTTTAGAGAAAGTAAGTGGCTTATTCTTTGCAGGTTGTATATCAACTTTTTTCGCTTTAGGATGGAATATTCTATTTCCAATCAATAAAACACTTTGGACGAGTACTTATGTGCTTTATACTGGCGGAATAGCTGCCATGTGTACAGCGTTTTGTATTTGGTTAATGGATTATAAAGAAAATCATAAAATAGCCAAGCCTTTTATTATTTATGGTTTAAACCCTTTAACGGCTTATTTAATGAGTGAATTAGTTAGCTCATTGATTCATAATATTCAAGTGGGAGAGGCATCTATAAGTAGACATATATCTTATTTCATTTTAAGATGGTTTACAGAAACTCCATTTAATGAAATATTCGCTAATCACCCAGATTTAATAAGCGCTAAATGGGCAAGTCATATTTATGCTTTTCTTTGGATGATTCCGTATTATTTAATTCTTAGATGGATGTATAATCGCAAGATTTTTTTCAAGGTTTAAAAAGGTACTACTTATTGGTTATCCTTTATTGAGGATACTATTAAAGAATGTATATACAAATAGCTATCACAACTAACAATTAACTTTAAAAATCAGTAAACCAATAAATTTTTCAAACTATATTTTTTGAGGCTAAAATTGTAAAATGTTATATTAGTTAGTCTCTAATTAAACAATGTTAAAAATTTCTTTGTTTAAATATCTTCTTTCAGCTCTTTCAAGAATTAAAGAATAAACACCTTGTTTTTCCTTGCTTTTTGTGAAATCTTTTTTCTGTTCAGCCTCTTTTAGGTATTGTTTAAAAACAAACTCTAAATATTTATTTAGTTGACAATCAAGCAATGAGTTTTTATATCTAAACCACATTTCTTTAAAAACATCTTCATTCAACCCCTGGCGGGCTAAATCAAAAAGCAAAAAATCCCAAGCCAGCTTACTATCAAAATTTTTAAATAGGCTTTTAAATGGTTCTTTGAACTTACAAACTCTTAACTCCTTTAAAAGATTCTTAGAACCAGGATTATTTCTCCTAATAAGCTCTTGGTAAACAATATAGAGGAAATAATATTCCTTCTCTAAGTCGTAATCGTTTTTTATATTATTAATTAGGTCTTTTACAGAAACCTCCCTATTGTCAATTCCAAAAGCGACGAATATGGCTTGGTGAATAAATCTATTGGTCATTCTAATACAAGATGCCCTATCTTCAATGGTTATCACTTTACAGAATTCTACGTTTCTTAAAAGCACATCCCTGTATATAGAATTAAAAAACCCGTCTTCAAAAGGGAGGTTTTTTTTAAGCTTTAAACTGCTTATCCAAGCAGATTCTTTCCAATCTTTTTGTTCCATTTATTGTTCTAAAGAGTTAGCTTCAAAATAAGCAACTTCAGCCTCTAAAGTTGTATAGTCTATTTGAATAGGATTGCAACATGTCTCACAATCTTCAATATAGGACTGGTGATGAACAGAAACATCTAATAACATAGATATTTTTTCCCAACAATAAGGGCAGTCAAAAAAATATTCTTCCATAAATATTCTTTTTAATTCTCCATCCACCTTTCATGCCACATTTGAAACATCAAAAAGTACCATAGCTTTGAGTCATATTCTTTTCTCCCACTATAAAAATCAATCTTTAATTTTGCAATGAAATTCCAATTAAAAATTCCTTGCTTTTCTATCCGATCTTCGTTTAGGTACTCTTCAACATGGTCTCTTAGATCGGTCTTTAGCCATTTTGCTATTGGAATTGCAAACCCCATTTTAGGCCTGTCTAATAGTTCTTTGGGGACATGGTCGTGGGTAATCGCTCTTAAAATCCTTTTTTTAATCCCATTTTGGTATTTGTATTCATCTGGTAATTGTGCTGCAAACTCTATTATCCTGTGATCCAGCATTGGTTCACGACCTTCTAAACTATTTGTCATTGTTGCTCGGTCGACTTTTTGTAATATATCATCTAGCATGTAGGTTTGAAAGTCAATAGCCATCATATAAGACAACGGAGATTTAAAATCTTCTAACATCTCTTTACTTTGAAACATGGTTGGCAAACTTTCAAAGTCAGATTTCATTACACTTTTCATTTGCTCATCGCTGAACTGCTGACTTAGACTCAGCATTATTTCTTTTTTATTTAGATTTTCAAGAAAAACCTTTAATCTTTCATAGCGGTTGTGAAAATTATACTTGTTTTTAAGAACTGGGATGTTATCAGACCCAATACTATTCATTGCACTAAGAAAAACTTTACGGACAGCCTTTGGAATTGAACTTAAAGTTTTCCCATAACGATGCATATAATCGTATCTGTTATATCCACCAAAAACCTCATCTCCTCCATCTGCACTTAATGCAACTGTAACATCTTTTCTAGCTGCTTTTGAAACAAGAGTAGTGGGAATTGCACTTGAATCTGCAAATGGTTCGTCATAGAAAAAAGGTAAATCCTTAATCATTTCAATAGCTTCCTTTTCAGAACAGTTTATTTCTGTATGGTCTGTGCCAAGGTGTTCTGCAATATCCCGAGCATAAGGAGCCTCATTTAATCCAATGTTTGGCACACCAATAGTAAAAGTTTTAAGCTTAGATGTTAAATCGGCCTGAATTAAAGACGTTACAGTGGTGCTATCGTAACCACCACTAAGAAAAACACCAATTGGCACATCTGCTATCATTCTATATTTAAATGCTGATTTCAGAAGTTCTTTAGTTTGAATTTTAGCTTCACTAAAAGAAAGTTTTAACTTTGGTTTATTATAGTAATCATAAACATTCCAAAATTGGACCTCTTCTTGAGACTTGCTGTCTAAATTAATTTTTAAATAATGTCCAGGTTTGATTTTTGAACAATTTTTAAAAATACAATATGGCGTTGGAACATTGCCGAACTGCATGTAGGCAGCAACAGTATTTAGATTTAGTTTTTTATCAAATTCAGGATGTTCATGAAATGACTTTAGCTCGGATGCAAATAAAATTAAATCATTTTTTTGGTAATAAAACAATGGTTTAACCCCTGCTCTATCTCTTATAAAAATCACTTCTTGTTTTTTTTCGTCAAATAAAACAATAGCAAACATTCCAATGAATCTTTCAACTGCTTTTATACCCCACTCCGCATATGCATGGAGAATCATTTCAGTATCGGATTGCCCTTTGAAATGATGACCTAGTGCTGATAATTCATTTTTAATTTCTTGGTAATTATAAATTTCTCCATTGTAAGTAACATGGAGATGACTATAGTTCATAGGCTGTTTCCCAGCTTGGCTTAAGTCAATTATAGAAAGTCTCTTATGACCAAAACCAATTATCGCATTTTTAGATTTCAATAGCGAAGTGCCTTCACCATCAGGTCCACGATGATTAAGCGGCTCAATCATGGATTGAATATTTGACGTAGTTGATTTTTTATTGAAATCTATAAAACCTGCAATTCCACACATGGGTTAATCTTCGGTGAATAAATTAGTTTTTGAAACTATATTTATGGCTGAGGCCCAGAACTACCATCATTTAATTGGCTTATTTCAATTTCACTAACTAAACCATCTTCTATACTTTTTCCATTGCATTCAATTAAGTAATCATAAGTGTCAAATGGGATTTTATTTTCATCAAAACATTTCCCGTCCATACACAATATTTTGGTAGCTATATTGTCGCAATCTCCATTGCCATAGTAAATTAAAGCAACTGTTTTACAGTCTTTTAAATATTTGACTTTACCAGAAACTACACAGTTACAATCGTCAGAGATTACAATGGGTTCGTATACAAATTTGTGAACTCCTGAAAGCTTATCACAGTTGTATTTATCATTTAATTTATCATCTAGCTTAACGCAGCTAAAGGCAACACTCAAAATGATAAAAGAAAAAAATAATGTTCTCATAAGCTCAAAGTTAACCAAATAAACTAATATAAATCTGCATGAATATTGAAAATCAGGCCTTTATAATTTTAACAACGTTTGTTATTTTTCCGTAAACAACCTTAACTAAATAAATTCCTTTAGCAAAAGATTCAATATTTATTTTATTTTTTTTAGAGCTAGCAACTAATATGCCCGCCAAGTCAAAAATTTGAATATCTAAATCACCACTAAAATTTGTTACGGAGATATTTAATAAATCCTTTACTGGATTGGGGGATACAATTAGTTCACTTTTATAGTCATCGCCATCTTCTGTACTAGTTGAAGTGCCGTAAACATTATCGAAATAAATGACATTGTCCTGTGTTCTCCCGCCCAAATCAAAATCGGGGAATATTACAATTTGATCTTTAGTAATTGGATAGACTCCTATTCTTGAGGAAAAGTCAAATATTATTTCCTCCCATTGGTTAACTAAAGTATTTGCTATTTTAATTTCTGGCTGAGCAGCATTTGTTGCATCAACAAATTTAATTCCCACATCGCTTATGACCGACTTCCAAATCATAATAGACACAGTACAATTACTATTATTAAAAGAAAAAGAGCCAATATCTGATCCATGCATTGATTCACAGCCTGCCCATGGTTGTCCGAGCTGTAAGGCAGTAAATTTAGCTACTCTTGGAGAAGCATTAATTCCAGAAGGATCTGGATTTTCCACAATTTCTAATGGAGGATTTGTGTCATTTTCAAAAGTTGTCCATGTCCAGTTTAGTCCGTTTCCACCCAATTCAAAATCAATTGGAACATTTTGTGCAAAAGGAAAAATAGTTAAGAAGACTAGGACTTGCGTGAGGGTAGATTTCATTTTAGCAAATAAAATTAAATATATTTCAGGTGAAAAGCTTTATCATTTGTTAATAATTTCATTTTTTTATTGAATTATTAAATAGTAACTACCGCTTAGTTTATACTTATATTTGAGATAATCAAATGTTTAAATATATTAAATAAGCCTGGTGAGTAAACAAAAGGAAATAAGAATCAATAAGTTTTTAAGTGAGGCAGGTTTTTGTTCTAGAAGAGAAGCAGACAAATTAATTGATAAAAACAGGGTCAAAATCAACGGAAAAGCTCCATTAATAGGAACTAAAGTAATTCCTGGTGATATAGTAACTGTAGATAAAAAAGTAATTAATGTTGAAAAAGAAGAATTTGTTTATTTAGCTTTTAACAAACCCAAAGGAATTGTCTGTACAACTGATGTAAAAAGAGAAAAGAACAACATTATAGATTACCTAAATTATCCTAAAAGAATATTCCCTGTAGGTAGGTTAGATAAACTAAGTCAGGGCTTGATTTTTTTAACTTCTGATGGTGATATTGTGAACAAAATATTGAGAGCAAGCAATGACCATGAAAAAGAATATTTGGTTACAGTGGATAAAGCCATAAGTAAAGAATTTGTTCAAAAAATGAGTTCTGGATTACCCATATTGGGTACAATCACAAAAAAATGTGAGGTTGAAAAAATAGCAAATAAAAAATTTAAAATTATTCTCACTCAAGGCCTAAATAGACAAATAAGGCGTATGTGTGAACACTTAAATTATGAAGTAAAACATCTAAAGCGAGTCCGTATAATGAACATTAATTTAGACATAAGAGAAGGAGAGTGGCGTTATTTTACTGGAAAAGAACTAAAAAAGATGCGTCAAATTTTAAAAAAATCTACTAAAACGGCTATTTGAATAAGGAAATGGAGACCTTAATTTTTAAAAATGGTAGATGTTTTAACAGAATATTGATTGGTTAAGACTAATAAATAAGACCCATTTTCATAGCTAGATAAATCTATAAAGTATTTTCTATCTCCCTTTATAAAATCTCCATGGTGAATGGTTGCTATTTTTTTGCCAAGTATGTCAAAAAGCTCCAATGACCCTTTAAACCCTTTGCTATTATTAATTTCAATACATGTAAGACCACTTGACGGATTTGGAAAAACACGGCCAAACTCAACATTTAGATCTGGAATGTCTACAAAATTAAGAACACTAAATTTGAAATGCCCTAATGGAGCTGTTAATGGCCTCACTTGACTTTTCCCTGAGTTAGAAATAGCTGATATATAATATTCAGTAGTACTACCAAAAGCTTGGGAAGGTATATCTGCAGCCCACTGATTTGCAGAGATGTTAGTCATATTTAAAGTTAAAAAAGTAGAATCTATGGAACTTTTGTAATGTAGTGTTGCACTACTAATACCAGAACTATGCATTATTAGCGCTTCTATGAAATGCGGATTAATATTGTCTGTAGTATTGCTTAATTGTTGGTGAGAGATTAAAAGTGGATCACTTACCCCAATTGCCTTTGTTATGCAATGAATTGCCCCGCCAGAACCAATAATATTGGCGCCAGCGTTATCACAATCTATTCCAATAACTTCATACCCAGGCATGGCATCTCTTAAAATTCTAAGCCCAGTAGTGTCGAATTGCGTTCTGTAAGTTGGCACTAAAACTTTCTTATTTACAATTAAATTGTTTGCATAAGTTCTATAGGAGGGGCCGCTCCAGTTACCATTTGGATAACCTCCAGAATTAGAGGGAACCATAGGAATTCTAACAATTTTATACGGCGTACCATAAACGGAAGTAAAATTATCTTGAATGTACTGAATATTCATTTCAATTTGTGGACCGTCAGAAACATTCAAAGGGAACTCTCCTACTAGCAAGGTCTCTTCATTTAACAATTTCATATGCATATCAATGTGGTGAATATCGTCAAAAGGTAAAACTGTCATTTTGATGTAGGTGTCAATACCCATCCAATCATCCATTAATTGGTCTATTTCGGCTGGAGTTTTATTAGTTAAGTTGAAATTGCCAGAACTGCTATTTTCATAGTCAACTAGTTCTGAAGAGAACCCAGTTCCAAAACCATCAGCCATAAAATTTCCACCTGTGTGCACCAAATCTGTACCAGGTTGAGACATTTCATAAACTGGAATTCCTTTTAAGTTACCAATTACACCTGGCGAGTTGTTGTCAAAAGGTCTGTTTCTATTGTAAATCCAGTCTACTAAAATTAGAGAGTCTACATAGTCTTTATATACGGTGTTCCCACCATAGTCTCTCATCCAAATAGAGTTATAATTGGTGGAAATAAAGTTTACATTGGTTAATGAAACACCATAGTTAGTCAATTCATTTTGAGCAGAATTTACATTGTTGCATAAGATAATTACTTCACACTCTGACTGAACTTCTTCAACAATTTTGGCTAGTATACTTTTATATCCAGTCCAGGTGACACATATTGCTTGAACTTCTTCCCATTCTGCCATTGTTCTTAAATTTCCAATGGGCTGTGTTGTAATTACACTGGAGGATCGGGTGTTGTAATTATTCTTATAATTAGCTATGGCATCATCACTTATCTCGTTAGCAGTAGACTTATTGGGGAGAATATTCTGTGAGAAATAAAAGGAGGATTGTAAAAGGATTACAAATGAAACAAAGTATTTCATAAATAGAATCAAGGTTTAATTTACAATGAAATTACAACTATTTGAAGATGAATTTTTATTTGTGTTTAAGAAAATTGTGATTTTAGTAAGAAATTATATTCTTTAATAAAATATAGGTAAAAGTATAATTTTAGAGAGATATAAAAAAATGGCTTTCCAAAAGAAAAACCATTTTAATAACATTCAAATTTTCTAAAGCAGTTAAAATCCCCAAGAAATCCCTAATTGAATATTAGGAAGTAATGATCCGAATGTGTTATCATTAGATATTGCAGTTGCTGTAGAGGCATCAGGGCCATAGACCTTTGCGCCGCTAGTAGAAAGCAAACCAAGATCAAGACTAAAAACTAATCCTTTCTTTGGACGACCTCCAAATCCAAAACCAACATAGCCTACAATATTTCCTTCATAATTAGCTTGATATGTGTCTGTGCTTCCTTCAGAACTTAGAGTATTTTTAATTGTTCCAACTCCAATTCCAGTTCCTAGTCTGAACCAATCAGCATCTGCCAACGGACGATGGTTAATAAACATCCCAACCCATGAAGTTGAATTATCAATATCATATGTTGTGCCATTAATTTCTGGTTTAACAGGAGCTGTCCCTGAAAATCCACCCAATGCTGCTTGAAATGACGTTTTAGAGTTCCAGTTATGGATAAAACCAACAGACCCTCCAAAAGGGCTTAATGATATGCCTGCTGCATAGTCTGCAAATTCATTGTCATTTGTTTTTTCACTTTGGGAAATTGTAACATTTGTTAGTCCAGTAATTAAGACTATTGTGAGTGCTGCAATTGTATTTTTAGTTTTCATTTTTAGTTTATATTATAAATTTAAATAAAATTAAAAATAAATAATCAACCCTATTTAATTGTTTAGGATAAAGCCTAAAGAGACTTTATTTTTTTATGAAAAATATACTTTTTTCAACCCGATATCCATTATTGTCTATAACTATAATTTTTCTTTTTCCACCATATTTTGGAGATATTTCAATTTTGTGATTTACTTTGGTTGTTCCAATGAATATATCGTCTAAAAACCAATACAATGTGGCAGTTTCATTTTTATGCACTGCATGAAAAATAGTACGCCCTTTTTTCCCCTTTAAGTCTTTTGGAATTAAAATACCAGTATTTCCTTTAGGATAAATAAAGTCAATAACTTTTCCGCTGCTTTCCTCACATCCATCCAAAAAAGAAGGTAAAACCTCGTAGTCAGGGTGTCTATGCTTATAGTACCATTCCTCTAAAGCAGGCAGTGTAAACCAAGACTTACTAATTGACTTATGTAGAGGATAACAATTACTATTTATTCGAAATTTTTGAGTGCTGTCTAATTGAACTATTTTATGAAAAGAACAACTTTTTTGATGAACCCCCATTGCAGGAGCCATAATCGTAACTGTTTCTTTGCAAGAACTAGTGGGTAAATAGCCACTTTTTTTACACGTTTTAATTGGAACTAGCTTATCGGGACTTTTAAACCAGCTGGTTTCGGGAAGTAGTCTAAAGACATCAAACATTACAGGGGCAGCTTTTTTAACTCCAGTTAATCCAGGCCTGCCTTCTCCGTCTGCATTTCCTACCCAAACGCCAACAATATACTCAGGAGTTGTTCCTACTGCCCAAGCATCTCTATGTCCATAACTAGTTCCAGTTTTCCAAGCAACTTTTCTTGAAGAATTAAATATTTTCCATGCTCCTTCTTCCAATGGTCTTTTGGTTTCCGTTATCATTTCAGCCGTCATAAATGCAGATTCTGCAGAAAGAAAGGGATTTTTTATAAAACTTTTCTCTTTGCCACTTATGGCATTTAAACTTACTATTTCTTCTTTATTTGCTTTTTTTGCCAACTGATAATAAGCATTGCAAAGTTCCCATAGTGTACATTCGGCACCTCCCAAAATCAGAGTTAGTCCATAATGATTAGGACCTTTATTAATGCTTTTAAAACCTAAATATTTTAGCCGAGAGTAAAATTTTTTTAACCCATAATCTTGCAATAGTCTTACGGCCGGCACATTTAAAGACCTGTATAAAGCTTTTTTTGCTGTTATTGCACCATCATATTTACGATCAAAATTTTCAGGTTGATATTCTGCAATTTTTGTAGGCACATCTTTGATTAAAGTATTGGGAAATAATTGTCCTTCTTCCATTGAAAACCCATACAAGAAAGGTTTTAAAGTACTGCCAGAGCTTCTTTTAGACTGGATTAAATCTACTTTACTTCCACAGTTGTTAGACGGGCAGTTACTGTTTCCCATATAGGCCAAGACCTCTCCATTTTTAACATCAAGAACTAAAATAGCGATGTTGTCTATTTGTTCATGTGAATACTGCTTGTAGTATTGTTCTCCAATTTCGTTTACTTTTAATTGCAATTCTCTTTTAACAGTACTTACAACTCTTTTCCCTTTGTTCCCCCTAACGCTTAAAAACTGTAATAAATGATTAGCATCTTGTGGAAGTCTTAATGGCTTTTGTGGTAAAGGCTCCTCAATAGCTAGATCATATTGAGTCTTATCAATATAATTTTTAGAGTAAAGTTTTTTAAGTAAAAAGTTTCTCTTTTTTAATAATTTAATTTGATTTTTCCCTGGNTAAATTAGAGATGGAGCATTTGGTAAAACAGCCAATGTTGCTGCTTCAGCCCACGATAATANGTGGGGATNCCTCCCATAATATCTCCAACTAGCAGCCTCTAGACCAACAACGTTTCCNCCAAAAGGAGCATTGGCGGTATATAGACTAAAAATTTCTTTTTTAGAATACTTTAACTCTATTTTTAAAGCTAGAAATAGCTCTANAATTTTCTGCCAATAGGTTCTTTNTTTTNTTCTAGAAATCCTTANTAGTTGCATAGTAATAGTACTTCCTCCACTTTTGACCTTAGCNGANTGCCAGTTTTGTCGGAAGGCTCTTAAAAGAGATAAAGGATTAAANCCAGGGTGATAATTAAAGTATTCATCTTCAAATAACCTAATAGCTGTTCTAAANTTATAAGGAATGCTATCTGATGGAGGAAATCGCCATTGTCCATCNTTGGCTATAGTTGCAGAAAGNAATTCTCCATTTTTATCCTCGACAACAGTCGAATAGGGCTTTAACAAATCCTTATTNGGNGAANCTAACCAATATATAATTCCCAANAAAACTATAANAACCCCGAGGTATTTAATTTTNTNATTTGGATATTTTTTTGTGATTTTANTCNCCAACAGNAGTTAATTCTCCTCCNGNTCTTATGACTTTAACTACCCCNCCNGCTTTTCTAGAAAAATATTCATTGTCATACATTGCCTCACANTAGGTAATTGGCAAGAAAAATTCCCCNATATAACTGGCATTAAGTATAATTCTAAAGGTTTTTGTTTGCCCTTTGGANAGGTTGAAATAACTGTAAACTCNATCGTCCCTGAAATCNTGATAATCNGGANGATCCTTAAGATGAGAAGAAGAAANATTGTCCATCCTAGTATTTCTAATCTCCCAACCAGATGGAAACATTTGTGACAATGCCAACTGATNAAGATCNATANANGATGTATTTTTAATAACTACTTCANNNATAAAATCAGTTCCTTGNTCCAAAACGTAAGGGCTTATTTTTTCACCTTTCATATTTAAATATTTNATATTCATAGANAGATTATTCTCATCTTCTGTAATATTACNCTTTAAAGGAACACCTGTATTTTTTACTTTTANAAAAATAATATTATTACCATTATTGGTGATTTTAAGCTGGTTGTTTTCTCTNTTNAGAGCTAAATCATCTTTATGAATCGGCATTTCACTTAACACCTTTGTTTTAGCTCCGTTGTTAACTAGCTCATAATTCAACCCATCTTGAGAAATATTTCCGATAAACTTACTTAGCCCNAGTAAAGAGTAAGCAGTTGTTTGGGTATTGTACCAGTTGTTAGAACTAAGTTGTTTTGCAATTANATCAAATAATCTTTTTCCAGTTATTTTATCTCCTTGAATAGTTAATATTTCTAGAATCATTGCTTGATCTCTTAAGCTACTTCCATAGGAATACCTCATTTCTTGNTAGGGCTTAACNTCTGTATTAAGTTTTGAAATAATATCATTGGCAATTTTTTCTTTTCCAATNAGGGAATATGCACCNGCAAGTCTCCACTGAGCAATATTGGAGATATTTCCCATCTCTTTCATTCTATTCATGGCTCCTAAAGCAGGTTTTTCNGCTAGAGCAAGTGTGTATAGTCTATATGCTTGAATTAACTCATCAGATTCTTTTCCATGAGGATGTTTGTAGACGCTTCCATCTCTTTTCCAGTTATTTGCTTCCTTCTTTTGGTATTTTAAAATTCCTTTTATCATCCCTGCAGGGACGGCATAACCTCTTATTTTGGCTTCAATTAAAAAATGCCCACCATAGTTAGTTCCCCANGTAGANGCTACAGANCCCCCAGGCCAATAAGCAAACCCTCCATTGGATACTTGAAAAGTTTTTAATCTCTTGATTCCAGCTTTAACATTGNTTTCCAACTTATTTAGTTCGTCTTCTTTTAAGTCCATGACTTGAGANAAATACAATTGCGGGAAGACTGAAGAGGTAGTTTGTTCTATGCATCCGTGGGGATACCTAATCAAATATTTTAGCCTCTTGTCTAGGTCTAAAGGAGGAACAGAGGAAATCTCAATAGATCCANAATTTGTCCCATATATTCCAATAGGAGAGTAATCCATCTCCCAGTTTTTNCCACTCTCTAAAGCAGTTAATTGAAATTCATCAACTTCAGGNTTGGGAGTTCTAACTAGTAATTCAATATTATGTTTTGCAGTATNTTTTCCTGAACGAACAGTCACTTCTACAGTTGCTTTCCCAGTTTTTTCAGGAACATTTAATGAGAAATTCACTACTTTATCACCAACTTCGCTAAATTCGATAGTCTTAGAACTCTCTCCGTTATTTATTAAATAATCATTGGTTTTAATATCCACTTTCACATTTTTTATACTAGGATCCATCGCAAAAACATTTACTGGAAGAGNAACANTTTCTCCAGGGCTAATTACTCTTGGCAAGGTTGCNAAAACCATTAAAGGCTTCCTNACAGGNGTGGTAACTTCTGNNGACCCATAGCTNTTNTCTTGTCCAGCTATTACCATGGTCCTTACAGAGCCTACATAATTGGGCATATGTATGGTGTGTTCATTTTTAGAATTNNCATCTAAAATAAAAGGGCCTAAGTACATTATTACAGGTTTAAANCTGTTTACTTTAGAGCTTTCTTTNTCTTTTGCTTGCTCGTCACCACCAATAGCTAAAAGACCNGCCATTTCTCCTTTATTAGCGCTAATTACATATTTGTACATNTCCCACGTTTTTACGCCAAGAGCNTCTTTTGCATAAAAGTAATTCCATGGCTTTGGAGTTTTAAAACCAGTCAAATCCAANAACCCTTCGTCAACGACTGCAATTGTGTAGGTCATGGATTTCCCTTTAATTTCACTTACATTGACCTTAAAATCAGATNCTGGTTCTATTTCTTTTGGCATTTCCACNACTGGNTGTAGAATAGTTTCAGAGTTAACAACTTTAATGGATTCAACTCCGTACAATCGCATTGGAAGATCATTTTCCTTGCTGCTGTGNGGNTGAATCATTGCTATATGAACATATACATTTGGACTCATTTCTGGAGTTGCTTCAAAACTAATTCCGTTTTTTGAATCTTCACTATCTGCCCAAAAACTATTTACAACNCCTGAAGCTGATTCTACNCTTATTAAAGCTCTTCCAACTTGAAATTCTGGTATTTTNACCTCNACTTTATCGCCTACTTCATAAGTCTTTTTGTCTAAGGAAAAAGATAACATCTCTGCACCAGCGCTATTGTCTCCACCTCCTCTGTTCCACCATCCACTATAAGTTACATAGAATATTTTTCCAGTACTATGTCCAGAATAAGGATCGGTGATCTTAATTAACTTTCTACCATAAAGGTTTTTATTGAATTCTAATGGATAATTTGCTTTTCCATTTCTAGTACTAACTGTTCCGCTGTAAATAAGATTCTGGCTTCTGTTGGAAACATAACTTGCAAGATCGTTGTAATTGCTTCTTTCCCACCACCATCTCCATCTAATGTCAAATACTTCCACCAAAAGATTGTCCCTATCAATGGGGTTCCCGTCCTTATCTAACGTAACAATAGGGATAAGATTTTTTTCGTTNGAATAAATTGCNCCATTCCATCCTNTACCTTCAGGAACTTTTACCCCAACATAGCTTATAAAAGGAGAATATTNAATAGAAAAGTTATCTACACTAAAGTCTCCACCTTCTTCAAATACACGAGTATTAAAATTAGCTTTTAACATTCCGGGGGCATTTGAATTCACATTAATTTTAGGATTAAATAAAATATGTCCTTTTTCGTTAGTGGATCCATCGAAAACGGTTTGGTTATTAGAACTAAAGTTTTTTGAAGGGTCGTCAAAAATATAACTGCTAAANTCTTCAAAAGAAGTTCTTCCACTAGTTANGCTCATTTGAACATTTGTTTTAAGGTTCTTAGCAGTTGCTCCNTGGAGCCAGTTTACTTGAATATTACCTTCTTTTTTATCTTGGTAATTAATTATTTTTTTTCCGTTAAAATCTACTTTTATCTTAAGTCTATTAGGTTTTACAGTTTCCACTTTAACAATTTGGCTAAAGACAGATCCTCCAACNGANACTTGGGCTCTCCAATTACCAGTTTTGTCGCTACTTTCTGTTGCTGTCCTGAAGTCATAAAANCCATTGATACTGTGGGTACGAACTTTTTTATTTCTNACCTTATTATCAGGNCCAAANAGNTCGAAAACTACAGGCTGATCCGGTGGNAGCAGTTGATTTTTATCTTCTAATATAAAGGATAGAAATAGCGAATCACCTGGTCTCCANACTCCTCGTTCGCCATAAATATAGCCCTTAACGCCTTTTTTNAGTCGTTGACCGCTTACATTAAACATNCTTAANGATAGAGAATTACCATCGTCTAATTTCAAATAGCCTCTTTCTTTTCCCNTTTTTGCAACAAGAAGAAAAGGCTTTTTGGTAATATCGATTTCCACCATTCCATTATCATCNGTATTTGCANTTCCGATTAATTGGTTTTGGTAGTCAAATATTTCTACNGAAACCCCNCTTAAAGGATCTGTAGTTTTTAAGTCTGTTATAAAGGCATTTAAANAATTTCCCTCNGCATTTTTAGCAATTATTCCTAGGTCAGANGCCAAAATATTGGTAGCAATTATTCTATTNCTATTTTGGAAATATGCGTTTTTACATGGATTNTCTTTTTCTCTCCAATAATTATAAGANTATCTATAGTCAANATCGCTGTAGTACTGTCCAGGTTGGTCAAAAGTTCTTAAATCTTGGTCATTTANTTTGTATTCTATTGAGTTTTNATCCCCATCNTNGTCTTTGCATTGATANAAAGATTGGCTTTTATCGAAACTAATTACAATTCTGTAAATAGCGCCTTTTTCTANATCAATCATTGAAGCAAGGTCTAGAGAAAAGGTATTCCACCTGCTATAATCAATAGGCTCTTTACTAACCAAGTCAATAGGTTTTTTAAAAACAATATTTCCTACGCGGTTAATTTCTGAATAACCATTGTACTGGTTATTTTGGAAAAANTGAGCTATATTTTTTTCAAAAACTCTTATAATTTTCACGTTAACTGCTCTTAGGCTAACAGCTTTAAAGGGAAAGATTAGGCCATCTGTAGAAGGCAAAATAACCCCTTGACCAACTTGTTCTATCCCTGGTTTTATATTTTCAAAAACTACTTGTTTNGCAAACGTCTTTTCAAGTGATTTTCCAATAGAATTTTGAATTTGTTGTCCAACGGATATTAANTNGTTGCCAATAAAGGCACTGTTNCCATATACGTGGATGTCATTTCCNTCTATTGAAAANCTATACTTNCCATTGAATTTATCTAATGTTATTAATCCATTTAAGTTTTGATTTTTCTTAATAGGNTCTGAAAAATGAAGGATTATTTCTTGATTTGGGTGGTTATTAATAGTGTAGTCAATTAGCTTGAAGTCGTCTAAAGCAGGTATTGTAATTGTTTTGTTCCCGCTATTTTCTCCACCAATATTTTTACCATCCCAAGANATTTGAAATGCACTTTCTTGAGNNAACCTTTTAATTCCCTTTATACAGTAGCGAAATTTATTTTCACTTTCTGCTGTTTCCCATTTTATTTCTAATGGTCTCCCATTTTGAGTTGCTTTTAAAACAGATTGAACTTTGTCTAAGTCTGCATAATCTGCGGTTTTAATTACTCCATTATAAACCACGTCTTCGTAGTCATTTTCATTGGCTTGTTGAAGGCCAATAAATTCGGTAAAAATAGCCTGTTGTAAAGTAATAAAACTGAAATTAAAGTCTGGCAGGTCAGAATTTTTAAAAAGTCTGTCTACAAAAAAAGTAACATCAAATTCACTTCCTGAGCTTAATAATTTGTTTGGAATATATTCTAAAGTATTTTCATCTATCCAGTTGTTAACTCCTTTNACGTTAGGGCTAATAGAGAATAATTGTTTATTTGCAGATTCTTCTCTAAGGACTAAGGGAACTGGATCCATAAATTTTATAGTAATAGAGTTATTATTAGACAATACCCCAGCAGAATATCCAGAGATTAACTCTGTAAATTGACTTTTGGGAGTGTTAATTTTTTTATTGGAGCAGTTATTTATTAATCCAATGGAAGCAATAATTGCGACTAATAATATGGTAGATTTAAATACTTTCATTAANGGGGGGNTTAGAGTTATGAATTAAACTTTAAATAAAGTTACTTTAAATATAACTTTTTTTANTGATTATTTTCACGTGAAGAGTTTAGACTANTTTTTATAAAGCAGAGTAAAGTTCTTAAAAGATGAATTGAATTTAGAACTTNACACAATTCCAAATAATAAAGTTGTTAGCGTAAAAAATNTTTGGCTTAATTATTTATCGTTCTTTTTTTCTATCATCTTCAAAAGTTTTTCAATTTGAACTTGTTGTTTTCTTAATTCTTTTTCTTGTGATTTAACTAACTCAGTAAGCGCTTGAATCCCAACAATAGAAACACCAGCTATGTCATATGTGGCAATCATTTTGTCATCTTCACCTCCAAGCTTAAATTCTTTATGAAACTCTTCTGCGTAGGGGCCTATTCTTTTAACATTATCTTCTTCACAAGAATAATTCCATCGTTCTAGATTTAAATTGTTTATTCTTTGAAGAATATCTTGCTTATCCAGATTTTCAAAATTTTCTTTTTTGGATTTACTAGACACGTTGTGATAGGTCCCACCATTAGTTATATATGCAGAGTAGTTCCCACCAACTGAAATATATAAATAATTCGCATTTGTTCTTAAAGTTGGATAATTACTATTTGGATAGCCTGGCAGGGATCCATTAGCTGTTGTAAGAAAAATGTAGCCGTTTCCACCACTATTTGCAATGATTGCACCACCTGCTGAAGTCATAATATTTCCATTTACAGTAAGTTTTTGACTTGGAGAGGTTGTTCCAATACCAATATTTCCGCTTGAAATAGTATTCCCATTCCCATTTAGAGAAGTTCCATAAATTAAATTTCCAATATTTAGCTGGTAAGAACCATCATCAATTGGAGCATATGAATTTGTACCAATCATTATATTTTTTGTTCCGCTTGTTAAATTGTAACCTGCATTAACCCCAATTGCTGTGTTTTGACTTCCCCCTGTATTGCTATATAATGCACTTCTTCCTAAAGCTGTGTTATAATCTCCTGTGGTGTTAGAAAATAGGGAAAATGAGCCTGAAGCCGTGTTCCTAACCCCTGTTGTATTTCGATTTAAAGCACTTCTTCCTAAAGCTGTGTTTTGATATCCTGTGGTGTTAAAATATAGAGACCATGCCCCTAAAGCTGTGTTATGATATCCTGTGGTGTTACTATAGAGAGTATTAATTCCTGAAGCTGTGTTTTGATATCCTGTGGTGTTGCTATAGAGGGTATTAATTCCTAAAGCCGTGTTTAAATTTCCTGTGGTGTTATTGTAGAGGGCACTCCTTCCTGAAGCTGTATTTTCATTTCCAGCTGTGTTTGTAAATAAGGCATAAGAGCCAATGGCTGTATTTCGATATCCTGTAGTATTAGAATATAATGCTTCATAGCCAGAAGATATATTTGATGAGATGTTTCCTGAGCCTCTACCAACTGTAATCCCATTAATAATCATATCGGCAGTTGTAGTTACTATTGTTCCATCATTAGATAAATTTGAGGTTGACACCCAGTTTGTTCCATCATTATATATGGTTTGGTTAGCTGACCCTGAAACTAAAGGTCCTGCTGGTCCTGCCGGCCCTGCTGGTCCTGTTGCGCCAACTGCTCCATCTTGTCCTGCTGGCCCTGCTGGTCCTGTTGCTCCAACTGCTCCATCTTGTCCGTCAGCTCCTGCTGGTCCTGTTGCTCCAACTGCTCCATCTTGTCCGTCAGCTCCTACCGGTCCTATTGCACCAACTGCTCCGTCTTGTCCGTCAGCTCCTGCTGGACCTGCTGGACCTACTGGACCTGTTGCACCAACTGCTCCGTCTTGTCCGTCAGCTC
>PAST01000026.1 GCA_002713405.1 Crocinitomicaceae bacterium
AAAAGAGGAGAAACAAGCTGCAGAAGAACAAAAAAGAAAAGAGGAGAAACAAGCTGCAGAAGAACAAAAAAGAAAAGAGGAGAAACAAAGAGAACAAGATAGGTTAAAGAGACAAGCTGCAGAAAAGAAAAAGGCTGAAGCAGCTAAAGCAAAGCAGATTAATAATAAAAAAATAGGTGGGAAGTAACTCTAGTTTTTAGACCTATTTATATGAATTTGTTTTGCTAATAACATGGCGTTTTGAAAAGAAATAAAGCTCGCCTTGTTTTTTCCAGCTATGTCATATGCAATTCCATGGTCTGGTGAGGTGCGGATAATTGGAAGTCCAGCAGTAAAGTTAACCCCTTGGTTTTTACTTAATATTTTAAAAGGTATTAGTCCTTGATCATGGTACATACCCAAAATGCCATCATATTCTTTATAATTTCCACTTGCAAAGAATCCGTCTGCTGGGAATGGCCCTAGTACATTGATCCCTGTTTCTGTTGCTTGATTTATAGCTGGTTGAATAATCTTAACTTCTTGTTGTCCTATAAGCCCTCCATCACCAGAGTGGGGATTTAGTCCTAAAAGCCCTATTTTTGGATTTTTTATTTTGAAATCTTTTTTTAAAGACTGGACCATCAAGCTAATTTTATACGAAATAGCACCACTTGTAATTGCCTTGGACACTTGGTCTATTGACAAATGATTAGTAACAATCCCTATTTTAAGCTTCCCATAAACCATTAACATTAGAGATTGGTTTTTATTGGTAATACTTGTTAAATACTCGGTATGACCATTGAAACAAAAATTATCTCCCTGAATAGTTTTTTTATCAATTGGGGCTGTCACTATGCCATCAATAAGATTTTTCACAGCATGTTCGCTAGCTTTACTCAATGATTGAAAAGCAACTTGACCACTTTCTTTTTTTTGCTGCCCAAAATCAATTTTAAAATTTGAATTGCTTAATGGAAAAATATTTAGGATTCCATATTTAGCTTTCATGGGGTCGTCAATAATATTTATGTCCGCTTTAATATTCAAATGATTCAAATAAAATTCAACGATTTCCAAATTAGAATAGATAATTGGTGTAATACCATTTAAACCACCTTCTTGTGAAAGAGCTTTTAAGATGACTTCTGGGCCAATACCATTTGGATCCCCTATAGATATACCTAATTTGATGAAATTCTCCATTTGGAATGATTATTGACAAAAATAACTATAATTAGGTCTTTATTTATTCTTATTTGAATTTTTAAATATATTTAAATGATAAGAATTATGGTCCTTTTGAGTAATTTTGAATAAATATGTTAATTAGAGTTTTTAACTTTTTGTTTTTATTAATCCCCATATTTATTTGGGGCTCTCACAACAGAGGAGGAGAAATAACCTATACTCATATTGGAGGTCTAACCTATGAATTTACCATTACCACATGTACTGATTTGGGTTCGGCAACTGGAACAGATAGACCAGAACTATTCTTGGACTTTGATTTAGGGACTCCATTCGCACAAAGAGACACTCTATTAAGAATCTCTCAATTACCATTGTCCCTTAACCACAAAAAAAATGTTTATGTTGGAATACACACTTTTACTTCTACAGGATCTCATAGAATATCTATGGAAGATCCGAATAGAAATGCAGGAGTTTTAAATGTTTGGCCTGGTGGGAATAGTGATGATGTTGTTTTTGCCTTAGAGACTTTCTTAATAATATCTCCTGTTTTAGGAGCATCTGGTGGAAATAACTCTGTACAGTTTACAGAATGTCCATGCCCTGCTATAGGATGTTTGAATAGGCCTTATTGTTACAATCCAATGGGATATGATCCAGACGGGGACTCTTTATCTTATGAGTTGGTAGCTCCATTAGGTCAAGATGCACTTCCTTTACTATTAGGAAGTTATTATGTATTTCCTGATGCAATTGGAGGTGGAAATTTTACTATTGATCCAGTTTTTGGTACTGTATGTTGGAACAACCCTATGATGGTTGGGGAATTTAATTTTACAATTTTAATTTCCGAATGGAGAAATGGCTATAAAATAGGTTCCGTTATAAGAGATATTCAGCTGACTATTAGTAATAACTGTAGCAATAACCCCCCTGATATTGCGCCTATAGACGATACATGTATTAAGGCAGGAAGCACTCTAAATATAAATATTCAAGGACTAGACCAAGATTTAGATTTTATTTCACTAACAACGACAGGACTTTCATTTAATTTAACTAATTCACCTTCTACTTTTTCTTCGGTTGCAACAAATGGTATTGCAAATGGAATCTTGCAATGGAACACAAATTGTAGTCATATTCAACAATCTTCTTACCAAGTATTAATAGAATTGGAAGATAATGGTATCCCAGTTCTATCAGATTATGAAGCGTTTAATATAGAGGTTAGACCTCCACCCATAACTGGGTTAATTGCGTCTCCTGTAGGGAATTCTATACATTTAATATGGGATAAAGCTATTTGCTCAAATGCATTAGGATATAATATATATAAAAAATTAGGCTCTATAAATACATTTGATGAATGTTGTCAACCTCCTAACTTATCGAGTTATGGGGTTTCACTTATTCATCAAAGCTCTTCGAATAGCGATACTACTTTTATAGACTTTGACTCGCTAGAAATTGGCAGCTCATATTGCTATTTTGTAACCGCAATATATGATTTTGGCCAACTTGAAAGTTGTCCCTCGGATACAGCATGCTCAACACTACAAAAAGAAGTAGCAGTTTTAACCAATGTAAGTGTTGTTATAACAGATTCTTTGCAAGGGATAGACTCTATTAATTGGATAAACCCATCGGGATTAGATACTAATCAATACCAAGGCCCCTATCACTATGAAATTGCCAATAGTAATGGAAATATAATTCATCAATTTTCTCCAAAAAACTTCTTGTATGAACTAGAAAATAGCTATAGCACTTTAAACACAAACACTGTTGATACCAACAGAAACTATAAGGTTGGTCTACATTATACTTATTTAAATTCTGATAGTCTTATTGGATATAGCAATCCTGCTACAAGTGTTCATCTTAAAACAATTCCCAACGATAACCAAATAGAACTTTTTTGGAATGAAAATGTGCCATGGAATAATACCATGTATTTTATTTTTAGAAGCGACTCCATAGATGGTAATTATACTTTAATTGACTCTACTATTGGCAACTATTTTTTAGACTCTGGATTAACCAATAGAATTCAATATTGCTATTTTATTAAATCGAGTGGAGAATATTCAGATCCTTCATTAATAAGTCCATTGATTAATCTTTCTCAAAAAGCATGTGATGTGCCTTTTGACTATACACCACCTTGTCCTCCAACATTAACTTTACAAGGAGATTGTGATTTGGAAATAAACACTTTAAATTGGATAAATCCGAACAATTCTTGCTCTGATGATGCTGTATCCTATTACTTATATTTTGCACCATTTTTGGATAGTGCATATTCACTAATTAATTTCTTTGACAATATTGAAGACACAACATTTCAGCACACAAATCAATATAACGGTGTAAATTCTATAGCTGGCTGTTATTATTTAACAGCTACAGATTCCATGATTTACAACAATGAAAGTATCCCTAGTGACACAGTATGCTTTGACAATTGCCCAAACTATATATTTCCCAATATTTTTACTCCAAACGGCGATGGTATTAACGATTATTTCCAAGCCATAATGCCAATTAAGTACATAGACAAGATAGAATTATATATTTTAAACCGTTGGGGAGAAGTTGTTTTCAAAACGGTAGACCCTGAGTTTTCATGGGACGGAACTGAAGAAGAAACACAACTAGATTGTCCAAGTGGGACCTACTACTTTCAATGTTTAGTTGGTAGTATTAGATTATTTGGAGTTGAGACCATAGAACTTAATGGCCATGTACAACTTACAAGAAAAAATATATCAAATAATCAATAAATGTTTACTGGAATTATAGAAAGCTTAGGGAAGATTACCAAAATAGAAAAAGAAGGAGAAAACTACCACTTTACAATAGAGTCAGAAATATCAAAAGAATTAAAAATTGATCAAAGTGTAGCCCACAATGGTGTTTGTTTAACCATTTTAGAAAAAACCACAAAAAATCATATAGTAACTGCAATTCACGAAACTGTTCAAAAGACAAACATGGGAGTTTTAAAAGTTGGAAGCCTTTTAAATCTGGAAAGGTGTCTTAAAATTGGTGGAAGACTAGATGGCCACATGGTTCAAGGACATATAGATGATACCGTTAAATGTGTTAAAATAGTTGACGAAAATGGTAGTTGGAGGTATTATTTTGAAGGAGCAAATATAGACCCTAAACTACTTGTTAATAAAGGTTCTATTTGCATCAATGGAGTAAGCTTAACAATTGCAAACACCAAGGAGAAAACTTTTGAAGTTGCAATTATCCCTTACACCTATGAAAACACAAATTTTAAGGATTTAAAAGTAAATGATTTAATAAATATTGAATACGATATTCTTGGAAAATATATTCTTAAAAATCTAAGTACTTAATTATAAGTCGACAATTACCGTTATATCTACATTTGGCCACAAAACGTTTTTACCATCTGGGCCAGTGTGTTGTTCTAAACAAACTTCGTTAAGGGCATCTAAAGAAGATTGAGCTCCCCAATTAAGAACATCAATGGATGTTTTAAGGTAAATCTCTTTACTGGTTTGGTCCATTTCCCATTTATATTGCTTTTCAACTTCTTGGCCGTTCATATTAATCACAAGTTTGCCTGATCCATTATCATCAATTGAAAGGATTCTTCCAGAAATGGAATCTGTATCTACCATTGTATTAAAAAAAGAATTGACAATTTTATAATCTCTTACCTTATCATTAGTACTTGTTGAAGCTACAGGAATCTTAAATGTTACGCCTGAAATTGCAGTANTTAAGTTGGTGCTTTCGGTAAACCCTTTTACTTCTGCTGACTTAAATTTACCACCAACTTGTGCTTTTGCAGANTGCTTGAAGGCTGTCCACTTAATGGTTACATCTCCAAGNGTGTAAATATAATCGTTGANTGTTATTTCCGGTATTTTTTTGACAGATACTAAAGCCCCATCCTTAGGGGCCTCTGAGGAACAACTAATNAATAAAAAAGATATAGTTATAGTTAAAAAATTTTTCATGCTTCAAATTTAATNAAGATGTTGTTTTTTTCAACGGTTTGTTGAGGGTTAACTTTTATCTCTTTTACTTTTCCGTCTACAGGTGACNATAAAATGTTTTCCATTTTCATGGCTTCTAAAATAATTACAGGATCGTCTTTTTTTACTAACTCTGACTCTTTTACAACGACATCGAGAATAAGACCAGGCATAGGAGCTTTTAAAATATTAATGTTTTTTTGACTGCCTTTTTGAATCCCCAGTTTTTCGATTGTTTTTTCAACTTGTTTTATTAATTTAATAGTTGATATTTCACCATTTATTTTTATGACGTAAGACTGGTCAATAAGATTTTCCTTTAAAATTTTACATTCAAATTTTTTAGAGCCATTAGACAAAATAATTTCTTTCTTAGAGTGGCTTATTTTTAATACTTTGAATTTGCNGAGATCTTTTTGAGTTAAATCTAACTTTACAACACCATTTAAAATTCCTGTAATCATAACCAAAGATTAAAGTAAATTTACAATTATTATCTTCTTAGTTTAACTTTAAAGACCCCAATATATAAAAATAGATGAGTGGCATTTATATTCATATACCCTATTGCAAGCAAGCTTGTCACTATTGTGATTTTCATTTTAGCACCTCNATNAAAACAAAGAATGAAATGATTGACTGCATCGTTAAAGAAATGGANATTCGAAAAAGTGAGTTTTCAAAAAAAATTGATAGCTTGTATATTGGCGGAGGTACACCATCAGTTATGACTAATATAGAATTGGAGACCATTTTTAATGGATTAGAAAAAAAGATTTCTATTCGCGACATAAAAGAAATTACCATAGAAATTAATCCCGAAGATCTTATTAATGAAAAACTAGAGTTTTACAATGAGATTGGTATTAATAGACTAAGTATTGGAATTCAATCCATGAATAANAACATCCTAAAATGGATGAATAGAAGTCACGATAAAANCCAAATTATAAATGGGTTAAATACTGTTAAAGAGGCAGGATTTNAAAATATAAGTCTTGATTTTATTTATGGAACTCCAAAAAATTTATCTAGAGACTACAAGGATGAATTATTAGAAATTTTAAAATTCAATCCAACTCACCTCTCCTGTTATCACTTAACTATTGAAGATGGAACTTATTTTGGTAATTTAGAAAAAAAAAGGAAAATAAAAAGAATTGAAGACGATGTTAGTCAAAAGGAGTTTCAATGGATTTCTNAAAAATTGAAATCCAAAAATTATCAACATTATGAGATTTCAAATTTTGCTCTTCAAGGAAAGCAGTCTTTTCATAATTCCAATTANTGGAACCAGTCTTCCTATATTGGCTTAGGCCCTGGTGCNCATTCCTTTAGAAACTCTACAAGAAGATGGAATATTTCTAATAATAGACTTTACATAAAAAATATCAAAGCTGGTGTTCCCTATTTTGAGCAAGAAGACTTATCCACTTATGATTTAGTNAATGAAAAAATTATGCTAGGGTTAAGGACNTTAAATGGGCTGGATAAAAGTTATATATTTAGCATTGTGCCCCAGTCTANAAAAGATGAAATTGAAAGCAAATTAAATACATTTTTAAACGATNAAATCCTTATCTCTACAAATAATATTATTTCTATGAACCCAGAAAAATGGTTGTTATCTGAGTATGTTTCAAGAGAATTATTTATTTTAAAAGAATGATAATTGAATTAGTTATTAATGGCGAAAAAAAGAAAGCAGACCTAACTCGCCCAATTGATTTGTCTTTAACCTCTAAAGTTAAAAATAGCTTCAAGGCTTGGTATGTAGATGAAATTCAAATAAATGTTATTAAAAATGGNGACTTTGTTGGGAGTGTGAAACAAGGAGGGAGTGTTAATTTTAAAGAANTACTTATTAATCCTCACGGNAANATGACACATACAGAATCAGTTGGCCATATATCAAAAAAGGAAGTTTTTGTAAATAACATACTTAGTCAGTATCATTTTTCAGCTCANTTAATTANTATTAAGCCTCAAGAGGCAAATTCTGANATGGAAAGTGGAATTAAAGCAGGTGATTTTTTTGTTGGAATAGAACAAATTAAAGATAAAATAAAGCCAAATATTCAATCTCTTATTTTAAGAACACAAAGCAGCTATAGTCAACTAAATGAAAAGACCTATAACAATACTAATTGGCCTTACTTATCTGAAGAAAGTGCAACTTACATAAGAGACTGTGGCATTGTTCATTTGCTAATTGACCAGCCATCTGTGGACAAGGAATTTGATGGAGGAAAGCTATTGGCACATAAAGCATTTTGGAATTATGCTAATGAACTAGATAAAAACAGAACCATCACAGAACTTATTGGAATTCCGGATGAAATTAATGATGGGATTTATCTTTTGAATCTTTCTGTGGCTAATATAGAAAACGATGCATCTCCTTCAAGACCGACTATTTATGAATTATTTTGAAACAAAATTTTGTTAAAAGCTAATTAAGTGTAATTTTATTTCAAAACAAGATTAATGAAGCTAGATGTAATTGACCTCAAGATTTTAGAAGCTCTTCAAAAAAATAGTAAGATTACCAATATTGAACTTAGTAAAATTATTGGCCTTTCTGCTGCTCCGACATTAGGAAGGGTACAAAAATTGGAGAAATCTAAAGTAATTTCAAGCTATCATGCGACAATAAATCATTCTAAGCTAGGACTGGGATTTACAGCTTTGGTTCACTTGTCTCTTGCTCGTCAAAAAACGGCGGCAGTTTCTAATTTTCTAAAACAAATTAAAGAAATTAAAGAGGTTAGAGAATGTCTTCAGCTCACTGGAAAATTTGATTATCAACTAAGAATAATTACCAAAGACATTCCATCTTTTGAAAAATTACTGGAAGATAAATTAGGTAATATTGAAGAGATAGGTCAATTGGAAACTTCTGTGGTGATTTCAACCAAAAAGAATTCTAGTGTGGCTCCACTAGATTATAAAAAAGAAATTATTCTAAAAAGATAATTTAGCAGATACCATTATGCTTCTGCCTGGAGCGCTAATCCCAGATGCGAAGGTTTTGTAATGAACATCAAATAAATTATACAATCCTAAACACATATTTAAAGATTCTCTGTATTGATATCCAACTTGGGTATTTATGACCCACCAACTAGGATAACCCATTGGTGAAGCTTCTAGGGGATTATCTGTGTTCCCTTGTCCAAATAGTTTATTAATTTTTTCTGCGTTAAAATTATTTAATATTTGGAACTCNATTTTTTTAAAAGTATAATTCAAATTTAGTTTGCCAAATAATGGAGGGATATGGCTCATGGGAGTTTGAGTGTTTTTAAGAGTTCCTCTGGTATAACAAAGACTAGAATGAATATGAAGATTTTTAAAAAAAGTAATAAAAAGCGACCCACTTAGTCCATAAACTATTCCGCTTTCACTATTTTGATTTGCTAAAATTTCATAGTAGTTACTATCGTAATAAATTAAGTTAGAGCCATTAATTTCTAAACTTTGTTTGGTAATTACATTATCTAAAATTGTGACAAAAGAAGAGGAAGAAAAACTAAATTGAATATTTTTAAAATCTATTTTTTTNCCGATTCCAAATGAAAAATTATACGCATATTCCGGAACCAACTGACTATTCGGGACTGTTAAAAATTGGTCTTTGATAAATACTTTTCCTAAATCATCAATATTTGGAGCTCTAAAACCGGTACTTAAATCCAAAAATATTTTTGTGGTTTCATTGGGATAAAAATAAGTGCCAAGTGACCCGCTGAGTGAATGTCTTTTAATTTCAAAGCCATCTGACAAAAAATCTAGAGTATTATCATTAAATATGCCAAAGGCCTTATTCCAAGTGTATCTGACTCCTCCAATTATAGAGAGTCTATTTTTTTTTAGATTGTAACTGCCATAAATAGCAGGGAAAAAAGTATTACTTCCTCCGCTAGGATATCTTGAATCTATAGAAGAAGTTGAGCTGTCTAAAAGATTAAGTTCGTAAGCTCTACTATCAACAGTATTATAGTATATCTCCGTTCCGTAATCTAGTTTTGAATTTGCCCCAATAGATTTTGAAAACTGAATATTAGACCCAAGAACATCCACTTTCTCTAGAGAATTTTTTTGGGAAAAACTATTAAATCTCCTTGTGATCCTTGATTCCTCTATATGCTGGTGAGATAAAACAGCTTTTATATCATCAAATAAAATAGAGGAAAAAGACGAATAAAAAGTAATAGAATTCAAAAGCCTTTTTTGTGGGCCATAATTCCACTGAGCATATTCCGGAAGATTATTTAAAGTTAAGTTATTGAGCTGGTCCAGTCTGTGAAGATTGGATGAGGAGCTATATTGTGAGTTGATAATTAATTTTGAAGTTGCATTTAATTTAAAAAGAATTTTATTTGTTAAATCAATTTGATTGAATCCAACTCCTCTTTGGATAGATGGATTGGAATTGGCAATCATTGTGTCTTGAAAATTATTAAACTCTGTATAAAAATTATGTAACCCCCATTTTTGAAAGCCGTGAGCCCTGTTTTCCCCCATGGAAACATCTCCAAATTTTTTATAGGTTATAGATGTTAAAGATGCTGTNTTTTTGCCTGATAAATTAAAATTAATATGGTTGGAAAGCTCATTAGTTGCGCTATTCAATCTAGTAAAATACAATCCGGAAAAACTAGAACTATCATTTGTATTTAACAATGTAGGATCTTTAGTTTTGTAATGAATAACTCCACCAATAGCATCACTACCGTANGAAACTGCAGAAGGACCAAAAATCACATCACAACTCTCTAAAATATAAGGATCAACGGTAATGCTGTTTTGTAGATGNCCTCCTCGNTAAATTGCATTATTCATTCTAACACCATCCACCATTAAAAGTATTCTATTAGCTTCAAATCCTCTTATAATTGGGCTNCCTCCNGCAAAACTGGTTTTTTGAATGGTTAT
Source organism: Crocinitomicaceae bacterium (assembly GCA_002713405.1). Taxonomy (GTDB): domain Bacteria; phylum Bacteroidota; class Bacteroidia; order Flavobacteriales_D; family Parvicellaceae; genus MED-G20. The sequence goes on from PAST01000026.1 coordinate 10,134, forward strand.
TCCATCTAATAAAGTNAAAAGTTCTGCACCTGTTGATNCATTTGAGTTAAGTATCTCATTAGATTTAACTACTTGACTATTTAACTCTTTCATAGCTGTTGGTAATTGTGTAGAATTTGAGGCACTAGTAACAAAAACTGGAAGAGATTGATTATTATTATTNGAAATCTGAAATAGAAAATTATTATCGCTAAGTTCTAGCTTGCTTTGTTTGTAAATTTTCCCAGCAAAATTAATTGAAATAGAATCGTAATTATTTATTGNTTTNAGNAAAATAAAACCTTTTCTATTGGTAGTAAAGGTGTCTTTTCTAAACTGGTTTTGAAATATTACTTTTTTAAATTTTAATTCATTGTCAAATTCATTTACGAAAGTAATTTTCTGGCTTGTGTAATAAGCAGTTNAAAAAAGAAAAATTAAAAAAAAATATGCTTTTAATATATTACTCAATCGTAAAGAGATTGTAAAATCTTAATGGAATTTAACTTGTCTGTATTTAGTATCTCATGATATGACATGTAATTCAAAAATAAATCCATAATTAATCTTCTGTTAGTAGAACTAATTTTAAAAAGAAATATATTATCAATATTCGTGCCTAATAGTTTATTTAATAGTTGATGAGGAAAATTCTCTTCGATATTGGGGTCAAATTTATTGGTGAATTTACCATCAGAAAGACTAAANTAAGGGTTTTGAACTCCAAAATTATTTANTGGCTGTATTCCAAAGTGAGTTAAAATTTCTTTAATGAAAAATAGTCCAAAGACAGCATTGAAAGGTCTATGTTCAAAAGAAATAATCATTTTCTCTAGCACTACAAAGAGTTTTTCATTTTTATCTTCTTTATGAAAAACTTTATTTAAAACTTCAGTTAGTAAAAGTGCATAGCCAGTTTTTCGGATGTCGCTTAAAATGTCAATAATGGGGAACTTCATTTCTACATTATTTGCCCTATTTACTTTTTTTTCAGGATTGTAGGCAGAGCTAAACTCGATGAAATAAAAAGGTTGAAATAAAAATCCCTGATTTTTTTTGTTGCTAATGTTAAAAACAAAAGTTGATCTTCCATATTGCCTTGTCAATAAATCTACAATAATTGAATTGTGCTTAATTTTAGTAGCTCTAAGAAATAGCCCTTCAATTCTTTGACTCATGCTTTTTTAAATATGATTTTGAATTCAGCACCCACAACCCTATCTTTTACCAAACTAATTTTTCCACTATGATTTAAGATGATTTGCCAAGCTAAAGCTAAGCCAAGTCCTTTTCCTTTTGTTTTAGTAGTGAATTTTGGTTCAAATATTTTATCCTGAATTTCCTTTGGAATCCCTGGCCCACTATCAAGAAAAAATATGACAATGTTGTCCTCTTCTTTAGAAATATTTAATTTAATGTGGCCCTTATTGTCCATGGCTTGTAAACTGTTTTGAATTAAATTATTGAAAAGTCTAATAAGTTGATTTTCATCACCAATTAATCCAAAAGAAATATTCTTTTGAAAATTCACATTAAATTTTACCTTTTCTTCATGCTTAAATAAGTTTATGATTTTATGGATTATCTCAATTAAATCTAATTCCTGCATTTTACCTTTTGGGAGCTCAGCATAATTAGAAAACTCATCGGCTATTTCAGTCAATATTCTAATTTGCTGAAGCATTTTTTCTTGAAAATCTTTCAAGGTATCTCGATTCTCTCCTTTTGATATCTCTAATGCCCTTCCCAAATGCTGGATACTTAATTTCATGGGGGTTAATGGGTTTTTAATTTCATGCGCAACTTGTTTAGCCATTTCTCTCCAGGCTATTTGACGCTGGTTCTGAGCTAATTTTTCCTTACTTAGTTCTAGCTTATTTAGCATTTCATTGTAAGCATTGACTAATACTCCAATCTCATCATTGTTTTCCCATGAAAGTCTTTCATTGTTTTCTCCAATTTGTACCCCTTTAATTTTTAGACTAATAGATGCAATTGATTTTGTGATGTAGGTAGATAGTAAATATGCTAAAATGACAGCGCCAATAAAAAGTAATAAAAAAATGGTAAGTAACCTTTTTAAAAACCCCCACAATTCTGTTTTATTAGTGTAATCTGAAGGATGGTAAGGGATATTTATTATTCCCATTTTTTGATTTTTCTTGTTGAAGGCAAAAGAGTAAGAGTTAATATCCTGATCACTTGATCTTTCAACTAATCTGCCATTTTTTGATTGCTGTAATTTTAATAATAACTCTTTACTTAAATCACTAGAATATCTATCTTGAAAAAGTGTATCTATGGACGTAATTAATATTTCACCTGATAAATTAAAAATTACAATTGGGAGATTATTAACATCTGCTATTTCTCTAAGCTTGTAATCAAAGTCCTTTGTAATAAACTCACTCATATATGCAGGTTCTAATTCATCTAAAAAATACTGCAATGAAGAATTTATAGTCTTTTCTTTTCTTTGGATTCTTTGAAAATGATATTGGTCGTTTTGTTCTTTAAAAAAATAAAATGTTGTAGCTCCAATAACTATTAAAGAAAGGACTACTAAAGCAAGTATAGAAATGTAAAATCTGTTTTTTAAAGAAGAGTAAAACCAATGCATCAAAGGTAAATTTATGCAAAAGGATTTTAAAAAATTAAGATTGTAGTAGTTTATCCTCCAAGCGCCTCAGCACCAGCAACTATTTCAAGTATTTCATTAGTAATAGCTGCTTGTCTAGCTTTATTATAAAATAACTTTAAATCGTTTTTCATTTCGTTGGCATTATCTGTGGCTTTATGCATTGCTGTCATTCTAGCGCCATGTTCAGAAGCAAATGAATCTAAAAGCGCTTTGTAAAGTTGAATTTTTAACGAACTTGGAATGAGCTCTTTAAGAATTTCTTCTTGATCTGGCTCAAAAATATAATCTACTGAACTTTCTGTCTCAGAATTATCAGGAACAACTGGTAAAAATCGTTCATTAACTGTAATTTGAACTGCAGCATTTTTAAAAGAATTATAAACTAAAAAAGCTTTGTCAAAAACATTATTTTCAAAAGCTGACATCAACTTAGAGGTAATAGAAATAGTGTTTTCATAACTTAAATCGTCCCAAATAGTTTGGGCATCTGCAGGTAATCTCTCATTACTATTTAATAAATCTGTCTTTTTAAAAGCATCAAAAACTTTTTTGCCAATTGTTAAAATGCTGTATTCATTCTCAGGGTTTTCTTCAATTGTTTTTTTAATCTCTTTAACAACATTATTATTGAACCCACCGCATAAGCCCCTATTGGATGAAATAGCAATTAGTAATACTTTTTTGCCCTTATCGTCTCGCATCATTGGATGTTCTGTTTCTCCAACTGCAGAAGAAACATTTAAAAGAATATTATTGAACTTTTTTGCAAAAGGTCTCATTTGAATTATCGCATCCTGAGCTCTTTTAAATTTTGCTGCCGAAACCATTTTCATAGCAGAAGTTATCTGCATAGTTGACTCTACAGAAGTTATTCTAGTTCGTATTTCTTTTAAGTTGGCCATTGTAAATTATGCTTAGTAATTTTTAGAAATTTCTGCAACAACCTTCTTGATTAAATTTGTTACCTCATCTGTTAACTTTCCAGCTTTTAAAGTATCTAATTCTTTCCTGTATTTGGTTCTCATTAAATCTAAAAAGTTTTCTTCAAAATCTTTAATTTTAGCAGTTGGTATGCCAGTTAATATTCCTGTAGAACCACAGTAAATAATTGCTACTTGTTCTTCAACAGACATAGGAGAGCCTTCGTTTTGTTTTAAAATTTCAACATTTCTCGCCCCTCTTTCTAATACTGCCATAGTAGCTGGATCTAAATCAGAACCAAATTTAGAAAATGCTTCTAGCTCTCTATATTGTGCTTGGTCAAGTTTTAATGTTCCAGAAACTTTTTTCATAGATTTTATTTGTGCAGATCCTCCAACTCTAGAAACAGAAATACCAACATTTATTGCCGGTCTGATACCAGCATTAAATAAGTTAGCTTCTAAAAATATCTGACCATCTGTAATAGAAATAACATTTGTTGGAATATAAGCAGAGACATCTCCAGCTTGAGTTTCAATAATTGGTAAAGCAGTAAGAGATCCACCACCTTTGACCTTTCCTTTCAAAGACTCTGGTAAATCATTCATAAGCTGTGCAATTTCATCTGAGTTATTAATTTTTGCTGCTCTTTCTAGTAACCTGGAATGCAAATAGAAAACATCTCCTGGATAAGCTTCTCTTCCCGGAGGTCTTCTTAATAGCAATGAAACCTCTCTATAAGCAACAGCTTGTTTAGATAAATCATCAAAAATAATTAATCCTGGCCTTCCTGTATCTCTAAAATATTCTCCTATTGCAGCTCCAGTAAAAGGTGCATAAAATTGCATTGGTGCAGAATCTGAAGCATTGGATGCTACTACAATAGTATATTTCATAGCTCCTGCTTCTTCTAATTTACTGACAATACCTGCAATTGTGGACCCCTTTTGGCCAATTGCTACATAGATACAATAAACTGGTTCTCCTCTATCGTAAAACTCTTTCTGATTAATAATAGTATCAATACAAACAGTTGTTTTCCCTGTTTGACGATCCCCTATCACCAATTCTCTTTGTCCTCTACCAATTGGAATCATAGCATCAATTGCCTTAACTCCAGTTTGAAGAGGCTCATTAACTGGCTGTCTATAAATAACACCAGGTGCTTTTCTTTCAATTGGCATTTCGAATAATTCTCCTTCAATTGGTCCTTTTCCGTCAATTGGCTGACCAAGAGTATTAACTACTCTTCCCAGCATTTTCTCTCCAACGTTTATTGAAGCTATTCTATTAGTTCTTTTAACCGTATCTCCTTCTTTAATATTATTTGAGGCCCCTAATAATACTGCTCCTACATTATCTTCTTCTAAATTTAAAGCAATCCCTTGAAGCCCATTATCAAATTCTATAAGTTCTCCATACTGAACTCCTCCAAGACCATATATTCTTGCAATACCATCGCCTATTTGTAACACTGTACCTACTTCTTCCAGTTCAGCTTCAGACTTAAAGCCTGATAGTTGTTGTCTTAGAATTGCAGAGACTTCTGCTGATTTTATTTCTGCCATTTTATTGTTTTTAGAAATCCTTAATAAAAAGGTTTTTATTGTAACTGTTTTTTAATTCTTTTAATTGCTTTCTCACACTATCATCAATTTGGAAGTCACCAACTTTAATTATTGTTCCACCTAAAATATCTTGATTTACTTTTTCCATTAATTCCACATCTTTCCCCATCTTCTTTTGTACAAAAGAAACAACTTTTTGCTTAAGATCTTTATCTAAAGGAATGGTAGTGGTTACACTAGTTGTAATAATATTGTGATGAGATTTATAGAGTTCTATGAAGTTTTTAGAGATTGAATGAAGAAGAGGTTCTCTTTTTTTCTTTGTAATTAACTCTATAAAAAGATAAGTTATCTTAGATAGTTTTTTTTCAAATAGATATTTTATGATTGATAGTTTCTTGCTAGTATTTATTATCGGGCTTTTAAGCATCAGGGCAAAATCACTGCTCTCAGAACAGAGGGTTTGAACAGCAATTAAGTCATTATAACACTCCTTCAATTGATTTTTTTCAATTGCTAAATCAAGTAAAGATTTTGCGTATCTAGTGGTGATTTTAGAGACAATCATACTTCTAATTCGTCTGATTTTTTAATGTTTTTTCAATAAGCTTTTTCTGACTCTTTACATCTTTAAGCTCTGATTTAATAATTTTCTCAGCCATTTGAATTGATATATCTGCTATTTCATTTTTTAGTTCTACCATAGCTTTCATCTTTTCGTTAGTAATTTGTTCTTTCGCAGATAATATTATTTTCTCCGCTTCACTAGACGCTTTGCTTTTTGCTTCTGAAATAATATTTTCTTTTACAGCCCTTGCTTCTTTAATTATAGAATCTCTTTCTATCCTGGCTTCCTGAATTATCTTTTCGTTGTTTGCCGAAAGTTGTTCCATTTCAACTTTTGCTTTTTCAGCTGAGGATAATGCTTCATCAATTGACTTGTTTCGATCATCTACCGCTTTTAAAATAGGACTCCATGCAAACTTTTTTAATAAAAAAATTAACAATAAAAAAACGACTGAAGTCCAAAAGATTAAGCCTAATCCTGGCGTTACTAATTCCATTTAAATTTATTTTAAACTGCCTAGCGAATAAGACGCTAAGCAGTTATTTTTACATATAATTACTTCAGTAATGCAACTACCACGCCAAACAATGCAACACCCTCAACAAGAGCTGCTGTAATAAACATGTTAGTTTGTATCATTCCAGAATGCTCTGGCTGTCTAGCCATTGCTTCAAGTGCCTTACCACCAATCATTCCAATTCCAATACCGGCTCCTATAGCAGCTAACCCAGCTCCTATAGCAGCAAATGCTCCAAAATCCATATTTTATAATTTATAATTTATAATTAAACAACTTTTAAAAAGTTTAATGTTCTTCAACAACTGCCATGCCTATAAAGACAGCAGACAATAAGGTAAATATATATGCTTGTAAAAAAGCTACTAAAATTTCAATTAAGCTAATAAAAAGAACAAAAAGTATTGATACAGGAGCGACACTCCAAGCTCCAATGTCACCAATAGAGTCCTGAGCTATAAAAATTAAAGAAATTAGACTAAGAATAATAATATGCCCAGCTGAAATATTAGCAAAAAGCCTAATCATTAAAGCAAAGGGTTTTGTAAAAATTCCTAAAAATTCAATCGGAACCATTATTGGTAATAAAATAATTGGAACTCCAGGTGGTCTAAATATATGACTCCAATAATTTTTGTTTCCTGAAAAAGTAGTAAGAATAAAAGTGATAAAAGATAAAACTAATGTTACTGCAATATTCCCAGTTACATTAGCTGAAGCAGGTAATAATCCTAAAAGATTATTAATAAGTATAAAAAAGAAAACTGTAAGAAGAAATGGCAAATATTTTGAATGTTTTTTTCCAATATTTTTTACTATTATTTCATCTTTTACGAAAATTATCAATGGCTCTAGGAATGCTTGGATTCCAGATGGAATAGGATCATTTTTTTTATATGAATTTGCAGAAATTCTTAGAAGAAAAAAAAGTAAAAAAGAAGATATAATCATTGAAGTCACATTTTTTGTAATTGAAAGATCTATCACTTGCCCACCATTAAGCTCTTTGATTATTCCATGCTCTAACTTATAAACTCTTTGATCTTTTTGTACATTTTTATGTCCATGCTCAAATTGATTTGACATAAAAAAATCTAAA
>PAST01000027.1 GCA_002713405.1 Crocinitomicaceae bacterium
AATACAAAAGAAATTATTTTAGCTCTTCCTGCAACTATGGAAGGAGACACAACTAATTTTTATTTGTATAGAAAACTTCAGGAAACAAATGTAAATATTACCTTGATTTCAAGAGGAATTGGGGTAGGGAATCAATTAGAATACATTGATGAACTAACTCTTGGCAAGTCAATATTAGACAGATCTGCTTACAAAACAAATATTACAAACTAATAGATTTGGAGCTATCGGTAATCATAGTAAATTATAATGTAAAGCACTTTCTTGAGCAATGCTTAATTTCTGTTAAAAAAGCTTTAGAAGGAATTGAGGGAGAAATTATAGTGGTTGATAACAACTCTGTAGATGGCTCTTTAAATCTAATAAATAATAAGTTTAGTGAAATTGTACTGATAGCCAACAAAAAAAATACTGGATTTTCTGTTGCAAATAACCAAGGAATAAAAATTGCGAAAGGAAGTAATATTTTGTTGTTAAATCCCGATACGGTAATTCAAGAAGACTCCTTAAGAAAATGTTTGGAGTTTTTCGACAAAAATGAGGATGCTGGTGCTTTAGGTGTTAAAATGTATGATGGAAAGGGAAGGTTTCTTCCAGAATCTAAAAGAGGCTTGCCAACTCCTAGTGTTGCATTTTACAAGATTTTTGGTTTGTCTTCTTTATTTCCGAATTCTAAAACTTTTGGTAAATACCATCTTGGATATCTTTCACAAAATGAAAATCACAAAGTAGATGTTCTCTCTGGTGCTTTTATGATGATAAGAAAGAAAGTATTAGACGAAGTTGGCTTATTAGATGAAACATTTTTCATGTATGGGGAGGACATAGATTTGTCCTACAGAATTAAAAAAGGAGGATATGAAAATTATTATTTTTCCAAGACTAATATAATTCATTATAAAGGAGAGAGCACCAGGAAAAGTTCAGTTAATTATGTATTTGTTTTTTACAAAGCTATGGCGATTTTTGCCGAAAAACATTTTTCAAAGCAGCATGTTAAAACATTTTCTAAACTAATAAATATTGCCATTTATTTTAGGGCTACAATTGCTCTTATTCAAAGAGTTTTAAAAAGATGGATTTTACCAATTATGGATTTTATTTTTTTTAACGGTTTTATTTTTGGAATATCCTCACTCTATCAAAACTATTCTGGAATTTCTTTCCCTGAAAAAGCAGTAAAATTCATCATTCCCATATATGCTTTAATATGGACTATTTGTAATAGTTTGTTTGGAAACCAAAGACCTCCGCTTAAATATTCAAATCTTTTCAAAGGAAACTTAACTGGTCTAATTATAATATTGTCACTTTATGCATTATTACCAAAAAGCATTCAATTTTCAAGAGCAATAGTTTTGGGCTCATCGTTAACTTGTTTACTAATAAGTTTATTTACTAGAAATACATTTAAGTTGTTGAAAGTTGGACTATTTAAAAGTTTTACAGATTTACATAAAAATATAGCATTGGTTGGATCCCTTGAGGAAATTCAAAGAATTGAAAAACTTGTGCTGATTAATAGCGACAGATCTACAAATATTTTCAAGATTTCTTATGACATAAAATCTTATAATCGAGAAAATTACCATGGAAATATATCTCAGCTAAACGAATTTATAAATATTAATAAAATAACAGAAGTTATTTTTTGTGCAAAAGATATTAGCGCACAAAATATTATCTATTCAATGGCGATGGTGAATTCCAAAAAGAATATTGATTTTAAAATAATTCCAGAGAAAACACAGTTTATTATTGGCAGTCAATCTATTTATACTAATGAAACATATTTCACTACAGAACTTAACCACATAAATAGTTTAGAAAATATACGGAAAAAAAGAAATTTTGACATCTACACAGCTTTTATTTTAGTTATTTTCTGTCCAATTTTTGGAATATTATTTAAAAACTATTTAAAAGCATTAAAAAATATTAAAGGAGTACTAACAGGTGAAAAGACGTGGATAGGTTACGAAAATTCTACGTTAAATAATAAACTACCAAAAATTAAATCAGGAGTTTTTTCTATAATAGATAAAGAAAAGAATATGCAAGAAGAAGTCATTGATAAAATAAATATTATTTATGCAAAAGATTATAATTTGGTACTAGATAGCAAGATATTTTTAAAAAATATTTTTAAATTATACTAGAATTAGAATCTTATTTATTAATATCCTAAATAAAGTTATTTTTGCACTTTAAAATGAAAGGAAGACTTAAAACAGAATGGCAGAATTTAAAGTAGAATTACCTAAAATGGGAGAAAGTGTTGCGGAAGCAACCATCACTACTTGGTTAAAAGTTGTAGGAGATGTAATTGAAGAAGATGAACCAATTGTTGAAATTGCTACGGACAAAGTAGATTCTGAAGTTCCTGCCCCTTGTTCTGGTATTTTAAAAGAAGTTTTATTTAATGAAGGAGATGTTGTTGAAGTAGGGTCAGTTTTTGCAATTATTGATTCTGAAGTGAATTCTGAAAAACAAGATAGCACTGTCTTAGAGCCAATTATTTCAAATGAAGAAATTGAAAATAAAGTTGAACAAGAGATATTAGAACCATTAACAAATACCGCCAAAATTGAAATTCAAAATAACTTTAATAATTCAACTAAATTTTATTCTCCACTAGTTAAAAGCATTGCTTCAAAAGAAGGAATTTCTCTTGAAGAATTGGAGACAATTAATGGTACAGGTTCTAATCAAAGGGTTACTAAAAAAGATATCTTAAAATATGTTAGATTAGGTAAAAAATCAAATTCTATCAAAACTATAACTAAAGATAAACAACCAATAATTAACAATCCAAAATCTTTACAGACTATCAGTGGTCAAGATGAAATTATTGAAATGGATAGAATGAGGAGGCTTATAGCTGACCACATGGTTAACTCTATAAATACTGCTCCTCATGTAACATCATTCGTTGAAGCCGACGTTACAAATCTTGTTATTTGGAGAAATAAAACAAAAAAAGAATTTTTAGAAAAAGAAGGTGAAAAGTTAACTTTTACGCCAATATTTATAGAGGCAATTGCCAAAGCATTAAGAGATTATCCATTAGTTAATTCTTCAATTGACGGGGACAATATTGTCGTCAAAAGCAATATTAATATAGGAATGGCAACTGCATTACCATCTGGAAATTTAATAGTTCCAGTAATTAAAAATGCAGATCAACTAAACCTTGTTGGTTTGGCTAAAACTGTAAATGACTTTGCCATCAGAGCAAAATTAGGTCAATTAAAACCAGATGAAATTTTAGGAGGAACTTACACAGTTTCTAATGTTGGCACATTTGGGAACGTAATGGGAACACCAATTATTAATCAACCACAAAGTGGAATTTTAGCACTTGGAGCAATTAATAAAAAGCCAGCTGTTATTGAATCGGACTCCGGAGATTTAATTGGAATTAGACATATGATGTTTTTATCACATTCCTACGATCATAGAAATATTGATGGAGCTTTAGGAGGACAATTTGTAAGAAGAGTTGCAGATTATCTAGAGAGTTTTGATGTTAATCGAAAGCTGTAAATTCGAAGCCTTCAAAAAATAATATAAATTTTATTTTAAAAATTTTAACCTTACAATGGAGATCAACTTAGACAAACCACTTATAGTATTAGATATTGAAGCTACTGGAGATCAAATAAATAAAGATAGAATTGTAGAAATTGCAATGATAAAAACAAATCCCGATGGAAGCGAAGATGTTTATGAACAAAGAATCAATCCTCAAATTCCTATTCCATTGAATATTTCGGAAATTCATAGCATATATGATTTAGATGTCAAAGACAGTCCATCATTTAAGGATGTTGCCACCGAAATTAAAACATTTATTGGCGATTCTGATCTATGTGGTTTTAATTCTAACAAGTTTGATATTCCAATTTTAGAAGAGGAATTTTTAAGAGCAGGATTGAAAAGTGACTTTGATTCTAAAAAATTAGTAGATGTACAAAATATATTTCACAAAATGGAAAAACGAACTCTCGCTGCAGCACATGTGTTTTATTGTGGCAAAGAGATGGAAAATGCCCATTCTGCAATTCATGATGCAAGAGCTACTCTAGAAGTCCTTAAATCTCAAACTAAAAAATATTCTGAACTAGAAAATAATATTGATTTTTTAAGTGATTTTTCAAAAGCTAATAAAGGATCTGTGGATTATGCAGGGAGAATAGTTCTAAATGATAAAAAGAAACCGATTATTAACTTTGGAAAACACAAAGGGAAAGAGTTAGAATTTGTATATAAAAAAGAGCCTGGTTATTATTCATGGATATTAAAAGGGGATTTTTCTCAAAACACCAAATCTTGTTTTACAAAGTTTTGGGAGGAATTTAAATCTAAGACATGAAATTTATTTGTATTGGTCGAAATTATTTAGAACATGCAAAAGAAATGGGTAAATCTATTACAAAAGACCCCATTTTTTTTCTAAAGCCTGACACCTCTCTTATAGCTAAAAATCAACCTTTTTTTATGCCAGACTTTAGTAAAAATATTCATTACGAAGTGGAGTTAGTTTATAAAATAAAAAAAGTGGGTAAAAGTATTGATACTGCTTTTTCAAAAGACTATTACGACAAGGTTGGCCTTGGTATTGATTTTACAGCAAGGGATCTTCAAACTAAATGTAAGACAAATGGAAACCCTTGGGAAATAGCTAAATCTTTTGATCAATCTGCTTTAGTTAGCGAACATTTTTTCGACATTAACTCAATTAAGGATTTAAATTTTTCATTGTTGAAAAACGGGGAAACAGTTCAAAAAGGTAATGCCAATGAAATGGTGTTTAATATTGATCAAATAATTAGCTTTGTTTCTAAATTTATTACTTTAAAAATTGGAGATTTAATTTTCACTGGCACACCTTCAGGTGTTGGTTCAGTAAAAATCGGGGATAAATTGGAAGGTTTTATAAACGATACAAGAGTTTTTTCTCTAAATATTAAATAATTCAATATTCAATAAGCTCTTGAATGTATTCATTACCTTGAGTAATATCATTTTGGTTTCCGTTATTTATTTGAATTACTATCACTTCTTTATACACTAGCCCAAGGCCTAGTGAATAAATTTCTTGAGAATTTTCGTATTCCAACAAATTAGATTTATAGTTCTGGTTAATTGATACACAACTATCAAAAGTTAAATTATTAAGGTTAAAGCTCATATGAATACTCTGGACTGAATATTCTTGGTATCCCAAATTGTTAAATGCATTTCCATTCCAAAAAGAATTTTTATTAATTGGGAAAATCAATTTTGTAAATCTTATGTTTTCTTCCAATTGTTGTATAGTATTTTCTGATTTTTTTACTACCCAAACATCTTTTATTTCATAGATCTGTGTGGTATCAGTTCTCCAATATCTTTGTATTCTATAAGCAGTATCTCCTTCCAAATCTATAAAAGATTCTGTGATGATTTCTTTTAGGTAATATGAAGATGTGTCTTTTCCAAAAGAATTATGGGTGATATTAGTAACTAAAAACTTTTTTTCTTTCTGAATTTCAATAGGGAAATAATCCTTATAAGATTTGACTTCGCTGTACTCTACAGGATCGCATGATAAGTTGATAATTAATATTAAAAAAAATATTTTATTCTTCATTTTTCTTCTCTATTAAATTTCCTTTTTCATAGGTTACTTTTTTCATGTTAGATTTCTCACCATCATAATAAAACCAATTACCTTCCTTGAAATCATTTTTAAAACTTCCNTTNGTATCTATNGTNCCATTAGCAAAATAGTAAATAAAAANCCCATCTCTTTTACCCATTGAATAATTACCTTCTGACTTTANTCTTCCGNACTTAAAATATTGTTTCCAAGNACCATTTTTNAATCCATTNNAACAATTATATTCTTCCATAATTNTAAGNGAATTAGTTTCNNCANCAGNNGGGTAATACAAATACTGNGTNCCTTCCATAGCTCCTTTNTNAAAATTAAANATATTAAGTAATGNTCCTGATCTAGAATAGGTAAACCATTTGCCTTGTTTCATTTGGTTAATAAATTTNCCTTTAGCCATTACATAACCGTTATCAAAATACATTTCTGAGGAAGAAAGNGAGTCNTTAATAAAATTCACTTTTGCNGAAANATNTCCTTCTTTNGCANAATANGTNAAAAGTCCAACTGGCTTACCATCAATAAAACTTCCATTATATCTCNTNGTNTTAGTTTCTTTNTGATAACCAATCCAATTTCCTNTTTTTTGATTCTTTTTATTAAGTTGATTTTTTTTTGTNTCCTGGGCGTTAATTATAAATNTGGATAACAGTNAGANAATAAGACAAAATGGACTCTTCATATTTCTAAGTTAGTTAAAATAAGTCATCTTAACATGTGGAATCCCGTCTTCCAGAAAAGTTTCACCCTGAGTTTTAAATCCTAAGGAAATGTAAAAATTTATCAAATATTCTTGAGCGGATAGTTCAATGGTCAAACCTGGAAATTTAGTTTTTACTTCTTGAAGAATAAATTCCATTAGTTTTCTAGCAAATCCATTTTTTCTATAGTTACTTTTAACAGCAATCCTACCTATAAAAACAGTATTTAAATCTTTATAAACTCTTCCTAAGGCAATTAATTGTCCATCTAAAGAACCAAAAAAATGGTCTGATATTAAGTCTAAATCATCTAATTCTTGATAAGGACAGTTCTGTTCTACTACAAAAACANTAATTCTTAATTTAAGCAATTCAAAAAATTGATTTGTCGTTAAATCTGTATAACTTATAGAGTATAATTCCAAAATATGAATTTGAACTACAAATTTATAACTTTACATAGATGATAAAGAAGTTTAACGAAAACTATATTTACCAACCCAAGAAAAAACTCAATATTTCNGATATTGTTAATGGAATTTNAAATGCAAATCCAGCAATTCTTTCAGAGNCTATAACCTTATTAGAAAGCAAAAGAAAAGAAGATAAGGCTTTAGTATATGNTTCGCTTTCTAAATTACCCCCTTCNGATCATAAATCATTTAGAATTGGTATAACTGGAAGTCCAGGCGTTGGCAAAAGTACATTTATTGAAGCTTTCGGTAAACATTTGGCATCTATGGGAATTAGTATTGCAGTATTGACAATTGATCCAAGTTCTAAAATTAACGGAGGAAGTATNCTTGGAGATAAAACAAGAATGGAAGAACTTAGTAAAGAACCAAATGTATTTATTAGGCCAAGTCCTTCTAAAGGAGAACTAGGAGGAGTTGGAGAACAGTCCTACGAATCTATTTTATTATGTGAAAAAGCAGGATTTGATGTTATTTTAATTGAGACTGTTGGAGTTGGTCAGTCNGAAACTAATGTAAAACATTTGGTAGATTTTTTCTTATTATTAATTTTAGCAGGTGCTGGAGATGAATTACAAGGAATTAAAAGAGGAATAATGGAGCTTGCAGATGGAATTGCTATCACGAAAAGTGATGGAGACAACAAAAAAAATGCAAAAATTGCAAAAAAAAGTTATCAAAATTCAATTCATTTACTGCNTGCTAAAGAAAACCATTGGATAACTGAAGTTAAAACATGTTCTAGCATTGAAAATAAAGGAATTGNAGAAATATGGAAATTATTAGAAAAGTTCCAAAAACATTGCAGTGAGAATAATTGGATAAATAATAATAGATCTAAACAAGACATTTTTTGGTTTCACCAAAAATTAAATCAATTCTTAATTGANGACTTTTTATCCAAAGAAAATGTAAAAGAAAAAGTAATAAAAATGGAAGAGTCTGTTAAAAAAAGAAATCTAGATCCATTTACAGCAGCTACAAAAATATTTAATAATGAATCTTAGAGAAAAACTATTAAAATATAAATCAAAAGATTTAATTGAAGTAGCAGAACCTCATAGTGATTATACCCATGAAGCTAAAACTATTGCGATAGATATTATAAAAGAAAACAATGCTTTTAACTTTAAAAAGGAAGCTCAATTATTTTGGGTAGAGAAAATAAAAAAAGACATTAAATCTGTATTAAATTCAAAAGAAATTCCAAAAAGTCATTTTATTAATGAATCAGAAATGAGGTTAATTATCAAAGCTTGTTTTGAAAACTGGAAAGAAGAACAAGAACTCTTTGGGATTGACACAACAAAATATTGGGTAGTATAGTTGATGTCAATAAAAAAATAGATGTCTAAAAATTTGAAATAAGAGTTAAGAAAAGACTATATTCTTTAGATTTATCAAAAAATTTTATACTCAACCACTTTATTTATTGAAATCCTTATATTTAAGAAAAGTTGTGTAAATGAAAATTAAAAACTATGTTTTGGGAGAATGGATTTCTGGTGAGGGAGCAGAAATTGATCATATCCATGCAATAACTGGGGAAATTATAAGTACAACTTCAAGTAAAGGTTTAGATTTTAGTTCCATTTTAGAATATGGCAGAAAAAAAGGAAGTTCTGCCTTAAGAAAAATGACTTTTCAACAAAGAGGTGAAATGCTAAAATCATTGGCACTTCATCTTAATAAAAGAAAAGAAATATTTTATACCCTTAGCAAAGCAACTGGCGCAACAAGAATAGATTCTTGGATAGATATTGATGGAGGAATTGGTAATTTATTTGCCAATGCATCTTTAAGAAGACAATTCCCAGACTTACCATATTACATTGACGGTCAAATGGCAAATCTTTCCAAAAATGGGACATTTATTGGACACCACATTATGGTTCCAAAAAGAGGAATAGCAGTTCATATTAATGCTTTTAATTTTCCAATATGGGGAATGTTAGAAAAAATTGCTGTTAATCTTATGGCTGGAGTTGCCGCAGTGGTAAAACCTTCTGAATATACTTCATATTTAACAGAACTAATGGTAAAAGAAATAATAGATTCTAAAATATTACCAGANGGNAGTCTCCAANTAATTCCTGGNANNGGNAAAGGGATTCTAGANCATGTTGGACACAACGATGTGGTNACATTNACNGGNTCTGCTAGTACAGGAAAAANTTTAAAATCTCATCCNNNNATATTGNAAAANTCGGTNCCNTTNAACATGGAAGCTGANTCTCTTAACGCATGTGTTTTAGGNGAAGATGTAGANGAAANNTCNGATGAGTTTGNNATTTTTATTAAAGAAATNTANAGAGAGATGACNGCTAAAACAGGTCAAAAATGTACTGCANTTAGAAGAATTTTAGTNCCAGAAAATAAAATTGANCAAGTNCAAAAAGCTTTAATAACAAAACTTGAAAAAACTNTTATTGGAAATCCAGAAAATAAANATGTTANAATGGGAGCTTTAGCTTCTAAANTTCAAGTGGAAAGAGTTNAANAAAATGTGGAATTACTTATGNAAANTCAAGAAAAAGTTTTTGACAANTCTCAAAANTTAAATNTTGTAGNTGCTTCNTTAGAAAAAGGTGCNTTTTTCTCTCCNGTNCTATTTAGNAANGACNAGCCATTTTTAANNGATGCAGTTCATAATATTGAAGCATTTGGTCCNGTATCNACTTTNATTCCTTATAAAAANATGNNNGAAGCTGTAGAANTGGTAGAAATGGGAAAAGGGTCTTTNGTAACTTCTTTTGTTTCCAATNANGATNAAAAATCNAAAGAATTTGTNGTAGAAACNGCACATACNAATGGNAGAATNTTNGTTTTAAATTCTAGATGTTCTAANGAAAGNACTGGTCACGGATCNCCNATGCCACAACTTGNTCATGGAGGNCCTGGAAGAGCTGGAGGNGGAGAAGAAATGGGNGGAATTAGAGGAATNAAACATTATTTACAAAGAACTGCTATNCAAGGCCATCCTGAAACAATAACAAAAATCACTGAGCAGTTTCAAATCGGAGGAAATCAACCTGAATCTAATCCTCATGTATTTAGAAAGCATTTTGAAGAACTGAATGTAGGAGATACAGTATTTACTCACAAACATACCGTTACTACTTCAGATATAGTTAATTTTGCTAATGTGAGTGGTGATAATTTTTATGCTCATATGGATGAAACCTCTCTTGATGGCACCATCTTTGAAGAAAGAGTAGCACATGGATATTTTTTACTTTCCAAAGCAGCAGGATTATTTGTAGATCCTGCTAAAGGACCTGTACTATTAAATTATGGAATTGATGAATGTAGATTTACNAAACCNGTNTATGTTGGTGCTACTATTGGGGTAAGGTTTACAGTAAAAGAAAAAATTGATCAAAAGAANAAAGACCAAGAAGATATTGCAAAAGGGATAGTNAAATTTCTTGTTGATATTTACGATGAAACTGATGAGACTGTTGGAATAGCAACTATTTTAACTATGGTCAAAAAAATAAATCAAAACAAATAAAAAATCATAAAAGAATTCGACAGNTAATCTGNGAACTACAACCAAGTGATGTATTATATTTATTTCATAGGGATCAAAAGTTTAGCTTAACCGTTTAAAGCAATTACTTCACTAATTTCAGGAATATGAGTTTTAAGCAAGTTCTCCACACCACCCTTAAGGGTTGCTGTACTTGAAGGACAGCCACTACAAGAACCTTTTAGCACAACNGTTACTTGTCCATTATCTTCATTATAGGACTGAAAATGAATTGCTCCTCCGTCCTGCTCTACAGCTGGCTGAATATATTCATTAATTAAATCAACTATTTTTTGATCTATTTCAGTATTAATTACTGGCGAAATATTGGTTGTTATTGTCTTTGATTTCGAAACAACCTCAATAGTTGATTGCTCAGGNATTTTCTGAACNGCTTTTTCATTTTCCATTAACCACTCTCTAATAAAATCTCTCATTTCCAAACTAACATCACTCCACTCTATCNTGTCGTTCTTATAAACAGTTACAAAATTTTGAGCAATAAAAATTCTTGATACAAATGGNAAATTAAATAAGGCCTCAGCAAGAGTAGAATACCCTTTTGCATCAGCTGGAGAGTGAAACTCNACAATTTCACCAGAACTTAAAAGCATGTGGTCAGCAACAAACTTCATAGTATTNGGATTAGGCGTCATTTCTGCATAAATAGTAACTGGTCTGCTCATTTTTTATAATTTACAACTAAATTAATCAATCCTAAATGATATGAAACCACTCNTTAAAGAAATTAATGGTAAAAATCCGCAATTTGGAAAAGATTGTTACCTATCCGAAAANGCTACAATTATTGGAGAGGTCAACTGTGGAGACCGTTGCAGTTTTTGGTTTAACTCTGTTACAAGAGGCGATGTTCACTTTATAAAAATAGGAAATGAAGTAAACGTTCAAGACGGAGCAATTATTCACTGCACCTATAAAAAGAGTCCAACTACCATTGGCAATCAAGTAACTATTGGTCACAATGCAATTGTTCATGGTTGTACTATTAA
The DNA here is from genome assembly GCA_002713405.1 of Crocinitomicaceae bacterium. Classification (GTDB taxonomy): domain Bacteria; phylum Bacteroidota; class Bacteroidia; order Flavobacteriales_D; family Parvicellaceae; genus MED-G20. The sequence continues at coordinate 11,376 of PAST01000027.1, forward strand.
AGACCGAGTGCTAATAGGAATGGGGTCAATAGTATTAGATAATTGTATTATTGAAAGTGATAGTATTATTGCAGCTGGAGCTGTAGTTACAATGGGAACCCATGTNAAATCTGGAGAAATATATGCCGGAGTACCAGCAAAAAAAGTGAAAGAAGGTGAGTTTAAAAAACAACTTTTAGATTTGGCTAATAAGTATATAGAATATTCTAAATGGTATAAAGATTAAATAATTTGAACTGTTTGAGAACTNTAATTTGAATTGTAAAATAAATTTAAATGGTCGTCGAACTTTTCGCTTTCCTCACTTGTAAATATTTCTATTTTTCCTGACTTAGATATTTGATTATCAATAATTGAATGTCTTTTAAAATATTCTATTAGTTTATCAGCAACCAAATCACCTTGGTCAAATAATTTTACTCCCTTAGGCANAAACTTCTCTATGGATTCTTTTAAAATTGGATAGTGAGTACATGCCAAAACTATCGTATCAACTCTAGGTTCTTTTTCCAATAATTCATCTATGTATTTCTTTATATAATACTGCCCTCCTTCTTCAAAAAAAGTATTATTTTCAACTAAAGGAACCCACATAGGACAACTTTGTTGAACTACTTGAACACTAGGGAAGAATTTAGATATTTCAATGGGATAACTATTAGAAACTATTGTTCCTGCTGTTCCCATAACGCCAACATAACCAGATTTTGTAAAATGACCCACTTCTTCTGTAGTTGGACGAATAACTCCCAATACCCTTTTATTGGGATACTTATTTGGGAGAATTTTTTTCTGAATATTTCTAAGTGCNTTTGCAGAAGAAGTATTACATGCTAAAATTACTATTGGACAGTTTTGATTAAATAAATACTCAACAGCTTCTAGNGTATATTGATTAATTACATCAAATGATTTTGCTCCATACGGAGCCCTAGCATTATCACCTAAATAAATACAATCGTAATTAGGTAATAGATTTTGAATGGATTTAAGTACTGTTAAACCACCATANCCAGAGTCAAATATGCCAATTGCACCTTTCATTAAAATNNAAAAAAAAGACTCTTAAAAAGAGCCTTTAAAATTAATTAGAATTAGATATACCAAGTTTCTTTCTAACTTTATCGCTAATATCATCTCCTCCAGCATGTAAAAGAGTAGACAACTCAAATATATAAGAATAGCCNTCTGCTTTAGCAAGTTCTTTAACAGCATTATTTACTTTTATCATAATTGCTTGTAAAAGCTCCTGCTCTTTTTGTTGTAGTTTTTGCTCTGCTTCATATGCTTTCTTTTCATAATTTTGCTGTCTCTCCATTAAATCAGCTTCTTTTCTNTGTCTAGATTCTTGAGACATTTCAGCTTTTTGTTGTTCATAAGCTTGAGCAAATTCCATGATTAATTTTTGATACATCTCAAGTTCTTTAGCTAAATCATTTTTATAACTTTCTAACTCTTGTCTTGCTGATTCATAATCCGGCATTTCCTGAACAATTGCCTGAGAATTAACATGACCCAATTTTTGAGCATTAACATTAAATGCTGAAGAAATTAGTAGNGCTATTAGAATAGATTTAATTGTGTTTTTCATTTTTTATTTTTTAATTTTAAGTTTTTTGATTATTGCATCACTTTTATCATACTTTGGATCTGCGTACAATATATTCGAGTTTTTACTTTTATCCAAAACATATGCGTAATTATTGTCTTTAGCTAAAGATTGAATAGCGTTGAATACCTTTCTTTGAATTGGTTGGATTAATTCTTTTCTTTTTCTAAAAAGATCTCCCCCAACTCCAAATTTTTTAGTTTGAAATTTTCTTAATTCATTTTGAAGAGTAGTTATCTCTAACTCCTTTTCTATTCTTGTATCTTCTGGTAATAAAAGTTCNTTCTTTTTTAATTCATTACTTTTTTGCTCTATAACTGTTACTTTTTGATCTAGCTCTTTTTGCCACTCTGCAGCCAAGTCGTCAATTTGTTTCTGTGCTCTTTGATAACCTTCCATTTGCTCTAAAATATATTCAGAATCCACAAAAGCAAATTTTTGTCCGTTACTTTTTAAGAAGAGCAAATTTANCACTAGAAATAATATGACAGATCTTAAAAACATATGTTATAGTTCNCCAATATTCATGCCAATTGTGAAATGGAACTGACCACGGTAACCCTTTGCTTGAATTTGAGAGTTGTGATTTACTTCACCTTGTGCTCCAGGATCTAATGGNTCAAAACCAAATCCNTAATCAAGACCTAATAAACCAAACATAGGTAAGAAAATTCTTACCCCAAAACCAGCAGATCTTTTGACTTGAAATGGATTGTACTTTTTATAATCATTCCAAGAATTTCCCCCTTCAAGAAAACTAAGAAGATAAACAGTTGCAGATGGATTTAAACTAACTGGATACCTAAGTTCTAAAGTATATTTACTTATTAATCTATCTCCAGTACTTGTTGAAATGGTTTGTTCATCATAACCTCTTAGTGCAATGATTTCTCTACCGTCTAAATTAAATCCNGAAAGACCACTTCCTCCTAAATAAAACCTTTCGAAAGGTGGTGCTCCCAAATCTTTATTCCAACCATTAAGCAAACCAAAACCTAATCTAGCATTAACAACTAATTTCTTNTTTTTTGAGACTGGAGTAAACCAGGAGGAAGTGAATTTAAACTTATTATATTGTAAGAATTTATATTTTTCTTGATCTGAAAGAGTACTATGATCATCTATGTTATTAATCCTAGAATATGGATATATACTAGATTTAAGCGATAAGGTAATCGAAGAACCACTTCTTGGATACAAAGGCTGATCAATACTATTCCTTGAAATTCTCCACTGAACATATGGATTATTCACATAGCCATTTGCGAAACTGAATATACTTCCAAAATTATTGAGCTTATAATGTTGATAACCTGCTTCATAATAAACACTAAAATAATCATCAGGCCATTTCAACCTTTTACCTAATCCTACTGACATTCCTGTAATTTTAATAAATCTTCTATTTTCATTTACTACATTATTTCCTTCTGCATCCAAAGAATCAAATAAGAATTTTCTATCGTAAGACTGCATAGAATGAAAAGCAGATATTGTAAATGAGTTTGGTTTCTTTCCCCCAAGCCAAGGNTCTGTGAAAGACATATTATAACTCTGGAAAAAANAGCCACTAGACTGAGCTCGAATGCTCAATCTTTGTCCATCACCTGATGGCAATGGTGACCAGGATCCCTTTTTAAATAGTTTTTTTGCAGAAAAGTTATTAAACGTAAGACCAAGAGTTCCCACTAAAGAATTATTTCCCCAACCTCCNGAAAGCTCAATTTGATCATTTGGTCTCTCTACTACTTCGTAATCTATATCTACTGTTCCATCGTTGGGGTTTGGCATTGGATTTACTCCCAATTTCTCTGGATCAAAGTAACCATTTTGAGCCAGCTGTCTTTGGGTTCTTATAATAGCATCTCTGGAAAANAAATCTCCAGGATGNGTATACATATCTCGAAGTATAACATGGTCACTTGTCTTGGTATTTCCATTAACATTAACTTTTTTAATTCTAGCTTGTTTTCCTTCGTATATTTTTATCTCTAAATCAACCGAATCGTATTCAATTTTTTTCTCTACAGGCGTTACTTGNAAAAACAAATAACCATCGTCCATGTAAAGTGAGCTAATATCATTTCCGTTAGGATTCATAAATAATTTGGTATCTAAAGTAGCTTGATCGTACAAATCTCCCTTTTTGATTCCCAATATGGTATCTAATAAACCTGTAGAATATTTTTGGTTGCCAGACCATTCTATATTTCTAATAAAGTATTGATTTCCTTCATCAATTCTAAATAAAATATTTATAGAATTTTCATCGAAATCAAAAATAGTATCTGATACTATTTTTGCGTCTCTATGAGCAATCTGCTTATATTTTTCAATTATCTTTTCTTTGTCTTGTTCAAATAATGAATTTTGAAACATNGATCTTTTATAGAATCGATACCATTTTTTTTCTTTGGTTTCTTTCATTAATCTCTTTAGCTTATCGCTAGANAGTGAAGAATTTCCTTCAATAATTATTTCGTTTACTTTATATCTTACTCCTTTTTCAATATCAATTTTAATGATTTTACTGTTATTTACCAGGGTATCATTTTCTATAGATATTGAAGCCTTGGCTTTTAAAAAACCTTTTCCAATAAAATAGTTCCTAGAAATCTTTTTAACATTCATTTTCAATGACTCGGTAATTATTTTACCACTGTATAGGTCTATGTCGTCCCTTAATTGGTCAGCCTCAGATTTAGAAATTCCTGAAAAAGAATATCTAGACATTCTAGGATTTTCTTTTAATTTTATTCTNAGAAAAAGATTGTTTCCTTGAGTTTTTTCCTTATAAATTGAAACTTGACTAAATAGTCCTTGATCCCATAAATTAGTAATAGCCTTTGAAATTTTGTCACTTGGAATAGCAATTTTCTCTCCCCGAACTAAACCAGATTTTTGAATTACTATTTCGTGATCTAAATGAACAACACCATCNATAGAAATGCCTGCTAAAGTATATTCTCTNGGAGAAAGCTGGTAATTAACATAAGAATACTGTCCATAAATATTGTTTACAGCTAATATTATAATCAGTATTATTTTAAAATATCTATACATTTGACTCTATTAGTTGTTCCGATGTTTTTCCAAATCTTCTTTCTCTTTTTTGATAATCAAAAATTGCTTTATAAAAATTTTTCTTCTTNAAATCTGGCCATAAAATTTTTGTAAAGTANAGCTCGGTATATGCTAATTGCCACATAAGAAAATTACTNACTCTATTCTCACCACTNGTTCTAATTAGTAGTTCTGGATCTGGATAATCAGATGTACTCAAATAAGAACTTATTAAATCTTCATTTATTGCTTTGGAATCTAATTCTCCATTTATAACTTCATTAGTCATTTTCTGAACAGCTAAGGAAATCTCCCTTCTTGAACTATAACTTAAAGCTAAAATAAGAGTTATTTTAGAATTTTTTTTAGTTCTTTCTTTTGCTTCATCCAAGGCCTTTTGACAAGAAGCTGGCAGAAAGTGTACATCGCCAATTGTAGCTAGTTTTACNCCTTTATTATTTAGTTCATCTACTTCATTATAAATAGATTGTACTAATAAATCCATCAATGCAGAAATCTCTTCTTTAGGCCTATTCCAATTTTCAGAGCTAAACGCATATAAAGTAAGATACTCAACTCCTATTTCAACTGCAGCTGTTAAAGCTTCTCTGACTGAACCTACTCCGTTAGTATGCCCATAAATCCTCAACTCNCCTTTTTTCTTTGCCCATCTTCCGTTACCGTCCATAATAATGGCAACGTGTTTAGGAATTCTAGTACTATCTAAATTAAAATCTTTCATAAAAAATCAATCTCAGAATCTGTTTATATTATTGCCATTTTGGACAAACTACATCCTTAAAAAACTCATAGGTTAATATAATACCACTTANTGCATACCAATCTTTATTACTTGCATCTCCTCTTTGCAAGCCAAAACTTGAATCATTTAAACCTTGAGGATATCCAGATCTATCACTCATTTGAGCTGCTTGTNGTGATTCTTCAGCCAATGCTATTAAATCTGGATATAGACCACTAACATCGTCAAAATAATCTGTGAAAGTTTTTCTCATTCCATACTCTAAACTAAATGAGAGATGATGTGTAATATTCATTTTAAGACCTAATCCAAATGGGATAACTATTTGGTTTTTTGAATACTTTTTGACAATTTCATTATTGTTATTTCTTAAAATAGTTCCTTGACCTTCAGTTCCCAACGGCTGTAATTCTACCCACTCACCATCTAATTTCCCCTTAGGATTCATTCTCATATAATTAATTCCAGCAAAAAAGTAGGGGGAGCCAAAATNGGGTTGGTCTGTACGGTTTTGCCCAGGATGAAAATTAAAAAAATCAATTTCAATAATGGGTCCAAACTCAATTACTTCTGATTTAAATTCTAGATTTCGATAAATTTGACTTTCGATACCTGACTTACTATCGTTAGCCTTAAGCTTATTAAACATTAAATGAAATCTTAAAGACATTCTTTCATTTGGATAGTCTGATTTGTAAACCAATCCAAAACATAAATCTTGTTGGGAAAAATGGCTTTTATTTAAATCCCCAATATAGTACCCAGCACCTGAAAAAAAACCAAATTCGTTAACTTGAGAAATGGCTGTCAGGCTAATTATAAAGTTTAAAAAGATAATTAAATTTTTCATCAAGAAGAACTTGAAGTGAAATTACAAAAGAAATTATAGGAAAACCTTAAAAAGAGTTAATTTCTTGAATCTTTTCCCCAAAATAACTTGTTTCTAATTGTTTTAAAAAAATTATGATCTGGTAACTCGATTAATTTAATAGAAAAATCTGCTTTACTTATAAATATCTCTTCATTGTTCTCGATTGAAATAGACCTACTGTCCATAGTTAAAAGAAATTGACTTTCTCTAGACTCAGCTCTCAACCTTATTACCACATTGTCACTAACTACCATAGGTCTAAGATTTAAATTATGGGGAGAAACAGGTGTAATTACAAAATTATTAGACCCTGGAGAAATAATTGGCCCCCCACAAGACAAAGAATAGGCTGTTGAACCTGTAGGAGTAGAAATAATTAAACCATCTGCCCAATAGGAATTTAAAAATTCATTATCCAAGAAAGCATCGATTTTCAACATAGAAGATGAGTCTTTTTTATGAACAGTAATCTCATTAAGAGCAAAATTTGATGTTTTATTGTCAGATAAAGTTTTGCTTTTAACCCTTAGTAATGATCTCTGGTCGAATTTGTAGTCTTTGTTTTTCAATGCTTTTACAGCTAAAACTATATCCTCTTGTGTGATGTTTGCTAAAAACCCAAGTCTTCCAGCATTAATCCCTAGAACTGGAATATTGCTGTCTTTGATCATTGTAACAGTATCTAGCAAAGTTCCATCTCCACCAAAACTTATTAAAAGATCAATTCCATTTACTAATAAATCTTGGCCATCAAAAAAATTAATATTAAATCTATCAATTAAAGTAGAGTGTTCATCTAATGATTGGTGGATAAATAACTGTGGATTTAGCTCGTCCTTTAATGTAAAAATAAGAGCTTCTAAGAATTTTAAATTATTCTCAGAAATAGATTTTCCGTATATAGCAATATTTTTCACTCTAAACCTCTAAATAGTTAATTAAATGATCGTATCTATCTTTGGTTTGATTTGCTATTTCCTCATCACTGAATATTTCATCAATCGTGTAATCATATCTTGAAAAAGTTTGCAAAACAGCTCCTAAATTAGTTTGGGTAATTTTAATTGTAAGTTTTATTTGGTTTGAACCAATAATAGAATCATTGTAAAATGCAAGAATTTTAGAATCATTACTTTCAATTATTTGGGCTATTTCTGAAAACTGATAATTTATATTATTTAAATACATAATTAAAGTTGCTCCATTTTGAGTGAAACTAGATTGATTACTAAATATATTTAATAAATTTTTCCCACTGATAGACCCTTTGTAAATGTTTTGATTATCACAGACAGGAACTACACTTAGGTTATAATTAGAAAGTAGTAACATAATTTGAAACAAATGGGCATTCCCAAATACGAACTGCTGCTTACCAATGAAATTAATTTTGGAAATTAATTGCTTAGAATTATTGAAGTCATAAATCATATCATCAGAAATTAAACCAATAAATTCAGAACCACTGACTACCGGTAGATGATTTACTTTAAACTCATCCATCCAATTCAAAGCCTTTTCTATAGACTCATCAATTTTTATTGGTGGAATGTCGTTTTGTATTAAATCAATTGCCTTCATTTATTATAAATATTTGTAAAAATACAATTAAAGTAGTGATTAAGATAAATTGTCTTTTAATTTTGTGTCATGATCGCATTAAGTGTAAATATCAATAAAATTGCAACATTGAGAAATGCTAGAGGTGGAATTATACCCAATGTTATTCAACATGCTAAAAATATAGAACTTTTTGGAGCCAATGGCATCACAGTTCATCCAAGACCAGATGAGAGACATATAACTTATCAAGATGTTAGAGAACTAAAGAAAGTTCTAAAAGTTGAACTAAATATTGAAGGAAATCCAAAAGAAAAATCTTTTGTAGATCTTGTTCTAGAAACTAAGCCTAATCAAGTAACCTTAGTTCCTGATGAAATTGGTCAATTAACTTCCGATCATGGCTGGGAAACAATCAAAGAGAAAGACTTTTTAAATGAAATGATTCAACTTTTTTCAAACAATCAAATTAGAACCTCTTTATTTATAAATCCTGATGAAAAACATGTCCAAGGAGCTAAGGAAATTGGATCAGACAGAATAGAACTTTATACANAAAGTTATGCNAATTCTAGTGTTTTAAATTTTGAAAAAGCTATTGAGCCATTTTTAAAAGCAGCNAATAAGGCTAATGAATTGGGGATAGAAATAAATGCAGGACATGATTTAAATCTAGAAAACTTAAAATACTTTGCAACAAATATTCCAAATTTAAAGGAAGTTTCTATTGGTCATGCACTTATTGCAGATGCTCTAAATTATGGGATGGAAAACACAGTTAACTTATATCTCAGAGCTCTTTTAAAAAATGAAACTTAATTTTAAAAAAATAGGAGAAGGAAAACCCTTGCTGATTTTACATGGACTATTTGGTTCATCAGATAATTGGGGATCACTTGGCAAGAAATTCGCAGAAAATAATTTGGTTTATTTAATAGATCTTCGAAACCATGGCAGATCTCCTCACAGTGAAAAGATGAGTTACGACCTTATGGTTGATGATTTGTTAGAGTTAATACAGGACGAAAATATTAATTCTCCTATAATTCTTGGGCACTCTATGGGTGGGAAGGCAGCTTTATTATTTGCAGAAAAATATCCAAATTNTCTAGATAAATTAATTGTNGCGGACATTGGAATGAAAGCNTACCCAATGCACCACGATGAGATTTTAAAAGCTTTAAATAGCGTTAANTTACAAGAAATTTCAANCAGAAATCAAGCTCANCAGTCTATGCAAGTTCATATTAATAATTTAGGTATCCAACAATTTTTACTGAAAAACTTATATTGGATTGAAAAAGGAAAATTAGCATGGAGAATGAATCTAAAAGAAATCGAAAAAAATATTGGAGAAATTTTAATTGAAATCAATATCCATAAAAACCCTATTAATACACTTTTTATTCGTGGAGAAATGTCCAACTATATTTTAGAAGAGGATTTTGAAAACATACTAAAATCTTTTCCAAATGNTAAAATCAAAACAATTCCAAAAGTTGGACATTGGTTACATGCAGAAAACCCAATTGAATTTTACAAAATTGTAAGAGAATTTATAATCTAGTGGGGAAAGAAACTTACTGCCTATTGAGTTGCATCTCAATATCAATTTCAGCGTTTATTGTAANGCCCATTGTGTCAATCACAAATGGAATAGTACCATTTAAAAAACAAATGTTTTCTTGGATTGATAAAATTTGATAATCAGAGACCAATCCTGTTGTTTGATCTGTTATCAATATGTTGTTATCATCGTTAGTTAATTCCCAAGTTCCTTCACTAGTAATATCAATTGGAAAACCTGGTAAAGTTTGGCCAAGAATATCAATTCCTTCAGTNACAAAATTTAATGAATTAGAACANGTATATTCTGGAAACTGAAAATACCAATAACCAGCATCATTTGCTTCTCCAGAAATATTTTGGCTTCCTAAAATAGGAATATCAATTTGNGTNTCGTATTGTAAATTGGTAATATTCCAATCACCATTTAACAAATATGAATTTGAATAAATACACGATCCGTTGTCATCAGTTGCAGATGGATTATAATTAGTTGAATTTGAATCTGTGCATCCTAATATAATACAAGAATTATCGTCATTATCAGCAGATGGATTATAATTAGTTGCTGTTGGATCTGTACATCCATCTTTTCCACAAGATGCTATTATAAAACTAAAGAATAGAATANNTGTTATTTTTAAAAACCTTTTCATATAAAATTATTATTCAATTATAAATTTATGATTTATTCTGTCATTTTGCAAAATAGAATANACTATATAAAATCCTTTAGGTNAAANTCTATTGTGATAAACAATTTTACCTGTCAAATCATAGATGATAATTTTCAAGGAATCCTGAGTAAAAAATCCATTGAGAAAAATGNCCAAAAAAAANTTAGTAAAAATCTCATGAAGCCTTCTTAACTAAGAATATATAAACCGGGAAATGGTCACTATATCCACCTAAAAAACTGGAACCACCGTAAGTTCTAAAGGGGTACCCTTTGTAATTTCCACTTGGGTTTTTTAAGAATGATTTATTGTAAACTACTGACTTATAAAAACTAAAAGAATTATANATATTATCACTATCTATATCAGATTGTTTCACGATTAAAGATGGTGTTAAGATAAATTGATCAAATAAATTCCACTGGTCTCTGTAAGCTAAAGTTCCTATTCCTTTTTTGTAATGATCGAACATCGTATTATACATTTGATTATTTCTTAAAAGTGTAGATCCGTTNGCATGTAAAAAATCTTTAATACTTGGTGAGATAGGATCGTCGTTAAAATCGCCCATTANAACNACCTTTGCTTTTTTATCTATTTGCTTAAGAGAATCTACTATAGATTTGGTCAACTTAGCAGCTTCTATACGTTTGGGTCTACTTTTCGCCTCACCTCCCCTTCTCGATGGCCAATGAACCACAATAAAGTGTATTTCTTCCCCCAATAATTTACCAGAAACTACCAATTGGTCTCTGGATCTNAACCTTTCGTTNCCAGGAATTTTAAATTTAACTGATTTACTNGAAGTTACCTTAAAATGTAAGGGGTCATAAATTAATGCACAGTCAATTCCTCTAGCATCTGGCCCTTCATGGTGCACAATTTTGTAGTTCTTGTCAGCAATTGAAGGTTGACTTACTAAATCTTCTAATACCAATCTGTTTTCAATTTCACAAACACCNATAATACTTGCACCAANTGGAGTTACTTCTTTNCCAAGTGTATCTATAACAAANGCCATGTTTTTTAGCTTAAGAANNTATTTNGNGGTATTAAAGTTTTTAGACCCAAAAGGAGTAAAATCTTCTTGCAAAATCTTNTTTGTATCAGGATCNACTATAGTNTCAAAAAGATTTTCAAGGTTATAAAANGCAATACATTCTAAATTTAGCTCAAGAGACTTTCTGTCTTGNGAATATNCNANTTTNAGGAAAAGAAAAAATGTTAAAAAAATTAGATGGACTTTCAAGTTGAGAAATAATTTAANTTACTTTTGACTAAAATTAAACAACTTAATTTAATTTCAATACTTTAGGGCAAATGATTCTTAATTACTTCNAATCTCGTTTTATTTTTCCTTTNNTNTTAANATGNTNCTTTNCAGGNTTNAAAGGNCAAANAGATTCNTCATTTGTTGTNGANACTGTTAAAAATATANTTCCAGTNTTNACTACCACGGTTGATTTNCTTGACAATGAATTACAATCNCAAGACATAAGNGGTTTATTACAATCTTCAAGAGATGTTTATGTTAATCAAGCAGGATTTAATTTNAGTGCAGCTAGATATAGATTGAGAGGTTANAGCTCNGAAAATACTCGACTTTTTATNAANGGAATCCCAGTTAATGATCCAGAAAATGGATGGACNATATGGAGCTATTGGGGAGGATTAAANGATGTTACNAGATATCCNGAAACAAGTTTTGGAATAACTAANTCNNCTGCAAATTTTGGAAGTATTGGNGCGTATTCTTATATATCTGCTCTTCCATCAGTGAAAAGAACTGGNTCNAGNGTCTCTTANGCNTCNACCAACAGATCNTANAGAAATAGAGCAATGTATACTTANAATTCTGGTCTTAACAACAAAGGCTGGGGNTTTTTAATAAGNGGTTCTTCTAGNTGGTCTGANGAAGGTTATGTTCCTGGNTCNTNTTATAGTTNTGGAAGTTATTTACTGTCTNTAGAAAAGAAATTTAATGAANATCATNCTTTAAACTTCATGGCTTTTGGAGCACCAACCGTACANGGAAGACAAGGTATTGCNGTNCAAGAAACTTATNATTTAACNGGNGATCCTTTTTACAATCCTTACTGGGGTTATCAAACNCAAAGNGACGGAAGNCTTAAAAAGAGAAANGCAAGNANTAGAGANAACCANAAACCNTACATNACCTTGGGTCACTACTGGAAAGTTTCAGAAAAACTAAATATACAATCAAANTTTTATGCNATTNNNGGAAAAACNNGTAANACNAATTTNAATTGGGTAGATGCAAATGATCCNAGACCNGACTATTANAANTATTTACCAAGTTATTTTGTAAACGATCAAGGAACACTTTCTGGAAATCAAATTATTGAAAACCANGANCANTACAACANTATTTCTCAACANTGGCAGCAGAANAANCCNGACTNTACACAGTTNAANTGGGATTTAATGTACAATGCCAACTANAATAATTTATATACTCAAAATAANATTGGNAATATNGATTCCTCNTTNACAGGNAGAAGATCTAAATANATAGTGGAAGAATACAGATTNGATCCAAGACATTATGGNTTNAATANTTTTGGAAANTATNATTTCAACGAAAATAGNAGTTTAAATTTCGGGCTNAACATNAGNAATTATACNAGTAGAAACTACCGNAAGATAAATGATCTTTTAGGNGGNGATTTTTGGGTAGATATTGACCANTTTGCNCTNAGAGATTTTAACGANCNTGCNCTTGCACAGAACGATNTTCAAAANATTAATAATATTGTTGGNAANGGAGATGTTTTTGGTTANAACTACGACATTCATGTAAANAAAAATGAATTATTTGNCACCTANAGCTACAATAAAAAAAGAATAGAATCCTTTATNGGNNTAAATGCATCTANTACAACATTTTGGAGAAATGGAAAAATGCAAAACGGAAGATTTCCAGAAAGTTCCTTAGGNAGNTCTGAAAAACAGAACTNTTANAATTANGGNGTAAAGNTTGGNTTTCTTTATAAAATTACTGGAAGACATTTATTNTCCTTCAATGGAATGTANAAAACNGAAGCTCCTTACGTTAGAAATGCCTATGTNTCTCCNAGAACAAGAGACCAATTAGTTCCTAATTTAAGTTCTACNGANATAATTTCAGCAGANCTTAACTANAACATAAGATTGCCNTTTNTAAAAGCGCGATTNACTGGTTTTTATACNCAAATNAATGANCAGACTTGGGCAAGATCTTTTTACCACGATGAGTATAGAACTTTTGTAAATTATATGATGACNAATGTAGATCAAATTTTTATGGGAATTGANCTNGGATTTGAAAGNAATATTACNTCNACNTTNCAATTAACAGGTGCATTTACNATTGGNGATTATCTNTACAATTCTAGGCCNGTTGCNACCATNACAAGAGANAANTCNCANGAATTAATTGCTTNNGANAAANTAGTTTACCTNCAAAATTTTAAAATNGGGGGAATGCCTCAACAAGCTACTTCATTAGGANTTAAATACAACGCTCCAAAATACTGGTANGCAGGNNTTAATTTCAATTATTTTACAGACATNTATCTTTCTCCAAATCCTGATAGNAGAACAGCAGAAGCAATTAGCGCNTACGGAGCTGAGTATCCTTACAGAGACGANATAATTGACCAAACCAAACTAAGTGATGGNAATGCTGTGAATTTATTTTGTGGNAAAAGCTGGAAAATTTATAAAAANGATAGTTATATAAGNCTNGGTCTNAATGTCAATAATTTATTAGACAATACTTCTTTNAAAACTGGAGGGTTTGAACAACTTAGATACGATGCCTCCAATATTCAANGGTTCCCNAATAAATATGGCTATATGTANGGNAGAACCTATTTTNTAATGTTAAGTTATTTATTTTAAAAATGAAAAAAATTCAAAATNTANTNCTNATAANNTCTGTNACCNTNTTGTANTTTTCATGCAACAAANAATACGANGACCCACCNNTTAATCAAGTTCCNATNGGNAATNTNATTTCNATAAGTGATCTTAAAGATATGTTCACTGGNTCTTTGACNGTAATNGANAGCAACTACAGTATTTTNGGNAATNTNACTNCNGAAGAAACNAATGGGAATTTTTACAAAGAAGTTTTTATGCAAGATTTAAGTGGAGCNATCAAANTAAAATTAAAATCNTCTGGNGGTCTTTACATTGGAGACAGTNTAAGAATTAATATTCAGAATGTATCNATGAGNGAATATGGAGATTTNATACAACTNGANAATATTGATGTNGATCAACAANTAGTNAAAATTGCNACAGAAAAATTTATTGANCCATATGAAGCNACNATAAACCAACTNAGTCTTTCCGAAGANCANAGNAGATTAGTTAAATTAAATGATGTTGAATTTNCAGAACTNGGAATGACCTATGCAGATGCNATTAATTTAAGTACAGGATCAAGAATTCTTTCNGACTGTAACGGAAATACAGTTTCTGTNAGAACAAGTGGATACGCNAATTTTGCAAGNGATACNTTACCTANTGGAAAGGGNTCNATNACTGGAATATTTACNGTATATAATTCNGANAAACAATTTGTTATAAGAGATATTAANGAAGTACAATTAGATTCTTCTNGATGNAATGGCTCCTCAGNAGNAGGNGGAGGAGGAAGTGGNGGAGATATNTTGTACAAAGATTTTGAAGATGGNTCAATAACNTCAGGTGGCTGGAAAAACTTTTGGAGTGGAACTAATCCAAACATNGGAGAGTGGGANATTTATACCACTTTTGGNNTTAATGGACCAGTTGCNAAAGCAAGTAATTATTCCAATAGTAGNAACTATGCATGTGAAAGNTGGTTGGTTTCACCACTNTTTGACCTNACNGTTGCNTCNGCNCCNTANCTNGTTTTTGATAATGTTACTAGNTATAGTGGCAATNCATTGGANCTATATATNTCTTATGANTACGATGGNTCTAGTAATCCTTCGCAACAAGGAANNTGGACAGANATNACNGGATATGTTCCTAANTGGGATACCGATGATTTTCAGTGGGANTTAGTATCTAGTGGAAANACAGATTTAACNCCATTTATTGCNCCATCTGTNGCTATAGCTTTTAAATATATTGGAACCAATTCTAATGGTGCAACATGGGAAGTTGATAATATTATAATTAGAGAATAATATTAATAATTCATTAAAATTTTCTTNGGATCTTTTCCTTTGAAAACCATTTCTTCTGGATTTTCTAGTACTTCTTTAACTTTTACTAAAAATCCAACACTATCTTTTCCATCTATTATTCTATGGTCATAAGAAAGAGCTACATACATAATTGGTCTNATCTCTACNTTTCCATCNANNGCNACTGGTCTTTGAACAATATTATGCATNCCTAAAATTGCTGATTGAGGAGGATTNATNATTGGTGTACTNAGCATAGAGCCAAAAACNCCNCCATTNGTAATNGTAAAAGTTCCNCCNGTAATTTCTTCAATNGAAATTTTACCATCTCTAGCNTTNATTGCNAGTTCTTTAATTTTNGNTTCNATTTCTAATAAATTCATCTCNTCCGCATTTCTTAATACTGGAACCATTAANCCTTTTTCNGTACTTACNGCTATTCCTACATCGNTAAAATTGTAGGANATCATATGNTCNCCATCTATCATAGAGTTNACNGTAGGGAACTCTTTTANAGCAATAGTNCAAGCNTGGGTGAAAAAGGACATAAATCCCAAACCAACNCCNTATTTCTCTTTAAAAGCATCTTTNTATTTNGCTCTTAAATCCATAATTGGCTTCATGTCTACNTCATTAAAAGTAGTAAGCATTGCTGTTTCATTTTTTACAGTAACCAATCTTGATGCAATTTTTCTNCNNAGCATACTTAACTTNCGNATCTCACTTTTCCTATTACCTTCTTCNGGTAANGANGCNANTANCTGAAGAATATCTTGTTTNGTAATTCTNCCTCCTTTTCCNGAACCTTCAATNTGCTCNNCTTNAATATNATTNTCTACNATGATTTTTTTAGCTGCAACACTNGGATGTCCTGATGCNTAAGTTTTTTCANTTNNTGNNNTGGAACTAANTGGACCTGGTGNNGGNGTTGAACTTTTTGTACTAGNCTTNNNTGGNGATTTACCACCTNCTGGTTTAGTNGCAGANNTATCNATTAAACATACNACTTGACCNACNGCTACNACNTCACCCATTTCAGCCTTTAAAGTAATTATNCCAGCTTCTTCNGCAGGNAATTCAAGAGTNGCTTTATCAGAATCAACCTCNGCTATGGTTTGATCTTTTTCTACATAATCTCCNTCTTCAACCATCCATTCTGCAATTTCNACNTCTGTTATAGATTCTCCTGGACTAGGGACTTTCATTTCTAATACTGACATAATTTATTTNTTTANGAATAGGACATTACTTTATTAATAATTTCTTGTTGTCTTCTTTCGAAAACTTTAGGNGAACCNGAAGCAGGACTTCCAGATTCTTCTCTTGAAAAACACACTATTTTTGAATATTNCCATTTTCTGAGAATATAAGACCANGGACCCATATTTAANGGNTCTTCCTGAGCCCATACATACTTACAATCCTTTCCATATTTNNTAAAAATAGATTTTAGTTGAGTTTCNGGAAANGGATANAGNTGTTCTAATCTAACAAATGCAATATTTCCTTTNTCTAGNGTTTCNTAATNCTCNACTAAATCNTAATAAAATTTTCCAGAGCATAAAACTANCTGATTGNTTTTTGANGGAATTGCANGAGAATCATCAATAACTTCTTGAAAAGANCCNGNAGACATTTCNTNAATNGANGAAACTGCTCTATGGTANCTTAATAGTTTTTTNGGAGTAAATACTACCAATGGCTTTCGAAANGGTCTAGTAATTTGTCTTCTTAGAAGATGGAAGTAATTTGCAGGTTTAGTACAATTGGCAACTTGAAAATTTTCTTCTGCNCATAGCTGTAAAAAGCGTTCTATTCTTGCTGAAGAATGCTCAGAGCCCATNCCTTCATANCCNTGTGGCAAAAGCATTACTAANCCGTTTGGCGTTCCCCACTTATCCTCNGCAGCACTTAAAAACTGATCAATTATNATCTGNGCACCNTTAAAGAAATCNCCAAACTGNGCNTCCCANATAGTTAATCCATTAGGNGTATTAAAAGCATANCCATAGTCAAATCCTAAAACAGCATATTCNGAAAGNAGGGAATTNTANATTTCAAATTTTCCTTGGTGANCATTNAGAAGGTTTAAAGGAACTATNTCTTCTTCGTCNTCTTCTGTTTTTACAATAGCATGTCTGTGAGAAAATGTACCTCTTTCAACATCTTGACCAGANATTCGAANNGATTTNCCTTCATCAAGAAGTGTAGCNTANGCTAAAAGNTCACCCATTGCCCAATCAAGTTTATCAGATTCAATCATTTTCAATCGATCATCAAAAAGCTTNACAATTTTTCTAAAATATTTTTTNCCTGCNGGNAAGGNATTCATTTTTTTNGCNAGNAAAAGCAACTTNCTTTTCTCNACTCCAGTAGGTGGTGANTTTTCAAAATCNTNTCTTTTTGANTTTCTAAAATCNNTCCANACTTCTTCTAANAAATTAGTGATTTTGGCTTTTTCAATTTGNTTAGCATNGTCTAAACGCTCNTGAAGCATGTCGTCAAATTCTTTNTCCATTTGATTACCTTCTTCAATATTCACNACATTTTCATCCACTAATTTTTTTANNTAAATTTCTCTAGGGTTGGGATGATTTGCAATGATTTTATAAAGCTTTGGCTGAGTAAATTTTGGTTCATCACCCTCGTTATGACCATATTTTCTGTANCATAATAAGTCAACAAAAACATCTCTTGAATATTCTTGTCTATATCTTAGAGCNATNTCNAGAGTTTGAACNACTGCTTCAATATCNTCNCCNTTNACATGAAANACTGGACANANAGTAGATTTTGCAATGTCTGTACAGTAAGTACTTGATCTTGCGTCTAAATAGTTGGTAGTAAATCCTACTTGATTGTTGATTACTATATGCAGACTTCCTCCTGTTCTATAACCCTTGAGTTGTGCCATCTGAACCACTTCATAAACAANACCTTGACCAGCTATTGCTGCATCACCATGAATTAAAATNGGTAAAATTTTCTTCTCGTCTCCACCTAATTCGTGGTCAATTTTAGATCTTGTAATCCCTTCAACTACTGGATCCACTGCTTCTAGATGTGATGGATTTGGTGACAAAGTTATTTTCACATTATTGCCACTATCTGTCATCAATTCAGANGTTATACCTAAGTGATATTTAACATCNCCATCAAAAAAAACTTCTTCATCGTATTCTTTTCCCTCAAATTCACTAAATATCTTGTCATAAGTTTTATTAAAAATATTTGCTAAAACATTTAANCTTCCTCTATGAGCCATTCCTACAACAAATTCTTTCAACCCTAAGTTGGAACCATTTTCAATTAAAACATCCAAGGCGGGAATTAAAGACTCTGCACCTTCAATTGAAAATCGTTTTTGTCCAACAAACTTNTTTTGAAGAAATTGCTCAAATACNGTAGCTTGATTTAATTTATGTAAAATATGTTTTTTTTGATCTTTAGAAAACTGTGGTCTATTTTTAAGTTCTATATTTTTTCTTATCCATTCTACTCTTTCAGGATGTCTGATATATTGGTACTCGATTCCTATTGATTCGCAGTAAGTTGCTTCTAAATGAATAATTATGTCATTTAATGAACAAGGTTCTAAGCCAACTTGTTCACTAGCCTGAAACACAGTCAATAAATCTTCTTGATCTAAACCAAAGTTTTTTATTTCTAATGTAGGATGGTATTTTCTTCTCTCCCTAACTGGATTTGTTTTGGTGAAAAGATGACCTCTAGAACGGTAGGCATTTATTAAATTAATAACCCTAAACTCTTTTAAAACANTAGTCGGTATTTGATCAACTTCTTGGTAATTAAATTTAGAAAACTCGTAGCCATCAAAAAAACTTCTCCAACTTGGTTCAACTAATCTTTTATCCACTAAATATCTTTGATGTAACTCATCTATATAGTCTATATCAATACTATTTAAAAAAGAAAATCTATCTAATGCCATTATACTAACAAATATGCAAAATAATTAATTGTTATAACAGTTGGAAAGAANATTCTTTCAGTACTTTTTAAATAAAAATTATACTTAAAAAAAATTTANCATCATTCTTTTTAAATTTTTAAGATTTGGTACTAAACAATACCTTCGATGTTAATACTTAAATGTAATTTAGTAGTATGAAAATTTTAATAACTGGAGGTTCTGGTTTACTAGGTTCTGCACTCACAAAAAAATTATTACTAAATAATATTGAAGTAGTTCATCTAACAAGAAATAAAAGTTCAAAAAATGATGTAAAAAATTATCTGTGGAACTGGGAGAAGAATGAAATTGATGAAAACTGTTTTATTGGAGTTACACATATTGTACATCTTGCAGGTGCAGGAATTGCCGAAAAAGCATGGACAAAAAAAAGAAAAGAGCNTATAGTAAAAAGTAGAGTTCTTACTACACGACTTATGCATTCAAAAATAACCGAGCTAAACTTACCAATATCTGCATTTATTTCTGCTTCNGCAGTTGGAATATATGGTGCGCAATTAAGTGAAAAAGTTTTTAATGAAGAAGACAAGCCATTTGAAGATTTCATGGGAAACTGCTGCAAGCAATGGGAAAGATCAGTNAACAAATTTGAAACAATTTCCAGAGTAGTCAAACTTAGATTGGGAGTGATTTTGGATAAAAACCACGGTGCTTTACCTAGGATAGCTAATATGGTTAAAAATGGAATAGGATCTCCNCTAGGTAATGGCCAACAATANATGCCTTGGATTCATATTGAAGATGCTGTTAATATATTCTTCGATTCTATTATNAATGAGAAAATTTTTGGAACTTTTAATGCCGTATCTAATGACTACATAACCAATTCAGAACTGACTAAAAAAATTAGTGAAGTTTTTAATAAAAAAATNTGGCTTCCCAATGTGCCAAGTTTTGTACTTAAATTTCTATATGGAGAAATGTCAGACACCATATTGAAAGGGGTTAAAGTTTCTAATGAAAANTTAAAAGAAANAGAACTGAAATTAAAATATGAGAAAATAGAGGATGCNCTTTCAGAAATTTATTCNTAAAACTTTCTATTCATTAACTGAATGGAAAAATTTTTTACAATTTTCTTTTTTTCTTTCGATAAAGATAAGTTTNGCAGANAAATCATAGACCTATTATAAAAATCATTTTTTGATTCTTGAGCTACTTTCAAAACATCATATTTGAGGTAAAAATCTTTTACTTTTGATACTTTATGATCATTACTAAGTTGTTTGTCGTCAATAATATCGTTAACCATATTTTGATCTTCTTTGGATGCTTTATTTAAAAAGTCTATAAATAAAATTGTTTTCTTTTTTTCAATAATATCCCCACCAACTTGTTTTCCAAAATTATCTTCATTAGGAAATACGTCTAAAATATCGTCATGAATTTGAAATGAAATTCCGAGATTCAATCCAAAATCGTAAAGCAATTGCGCATCTTTTTTGGATGCTCCCCCAATTATTGCTCCCATTTTTAAGGAACACGCAACCAAAACTGCAGTTTTAAGCTGAATCATATTTACATAATCACTAATGGAAATTATTTCTAGCTTCTCAAATTCCATATCTAAAGACTGCCCCTCGCATACTTCTACAGCAGTTTGTTGGAAAATTTGATGCAAAGTTGGTGACTGAGAAGAAGAATTTGACAAAATCTGGTTTACAATTGCATATAACAAGTCTCCAGAAAGAATAGCTATATTTTCATCCCACTTTTTATGTACAGCAGGCAGGTTTCTCCTAATTGGTGCTTGATCCATGATATCGTCATGAATTAGGGTGAAATTATGAAAAAGCTCTATTGCAATTGCTTCATTGATAGCTAAATGAGGTTGATTAGAGAATAAATCTGTAGCCATAAGAGCAAGGGAAGATCTAAATCTTTTTCCACCGTTACTAATTATATACTTTATAGGATCATAAATTGAAAGTGTTGGTAATTTATCACTAAATACTCTTAACTCTTTATCAATAATTTCTTTGTACTCAATTAGCATAATAATTTATAAATCAATTAAACTCATCAAATAATTTCCATAACCACTTTTCAAAAGAGGAATAGCTAATTCTTTAAGCTTTTCATCATTAATAAAGCCATTGGAGTATGCAACCGCTTCAATACAACCCACTCCAAAACCCTGTCTTTCTTCTATAGTTTGAACAAAGTTGGAAGCTTGAATAAGGGAAGTGAAAGTTCCTGTATCCAACCAAGCAATTCCTCTTGGAAGAGTTTTAACTTGTAATTTTCCTAATTTTAGATACTCCTTATTCACATCAGTAATTTCATATTCTCCTCTAGCACTAAGCTTTAAGTTTTCAGCAATTTTAATCACCTCATTATCGTAAAAATAAAGACCTGGCACTGCATAATTTGATTTTGGATTTTCTGGCTTTTCCTCTATAGAAATTGCTTTTCCTTGATTGTCAAATTCAACTACGCCATATCTTTCCGGATCGTGTACTCTGTAGGCAAAAATTAATCCCCCATCTGGATCATTAGAACTTTCTAATTTTTCTCCCATTCCTCCGCCGAAAAATATATTGTCTCCAAGTATTAGAGTAACATTATCGTTTCCAATAAACTGTTTGCCAATTAAAAATGCTTGGGCTAAACCTTTAGGTTCGGGTTGAATTTGATATTCAAATCTGCAACCTAATTTTGAACCATCGCCTAAAAGATGTTTAAATAAGAGTTGGTCATTTGGAGTAGTAATAAATAGTATCTCTCTAATTCCAGCATGCATTAATGTGGAAAGAGGATAATAAATCATAGGCTTATTGTAAACAGGCATTAATTGTTTGCTAACTGCTAATGTAAGCGGGTGAAGTCTGGTTCCTGAACCTCCAGCTAAAATAATTCCTTTCATTGGTTATAATTTATCTAATTCTATATCGGAATCATCATAAAAATAATCCTCCGAATTTTTAAAGTTTTTGCTTAAAACTATCTTTTCTAGTGACAAGAGCAAAGAAGGCAATAAAATTAAATTGGTAAGCATGGCAACAAATAAAGTTAAAGAAACTAAAATGCCCAAAGCTTGTGTGCCTCCAAATTCTGAGGCGGTGAAAATTGAAAACCCAAAGAACAATATTATAGAAGTATAAATCATACTAATCCCTGTTTCTTTTATAGAAATTTCAACAGCACTAGAAATAGTTTTTGATTTCAACTCCTGACGATATTTTGCCAAAAAGTGAATAGTATCATCAATAGATATTCCAAAAGCAATACTAAAAACTAAAATTGTAGAGGGCTTAATACTAATTCCAAAATAACCCATTAACGCAGAAGTAAAAATTAAGGGTAATAAATTTGGAAGTAATGATACCAAGACCATTTTAAGAGATTTAAATAGAAGGGACATTATTATGGCAATTACCATTATTGCCAAAAGCAAACTAATCATTAAATTCTTAATCATATAAGTAGTTCCTTTGGTAAATAAAACTCCTGAACCAGTTATGTCAGACTTTACTTTTAAGGACCGTACAGATTGCTTGATAGTATTACTAAACTGCTTTTTTCCATATAGTTTTTCAATTGCAGAAATTCTCTCAGGAAATTCATTATTTAAAACCAAATCGCCATTTGTCAAGATTTGTTTCACTCTGTATCTTATAATTTGATTAGAGGAATAAAATTTATTTACTGAACCTTCTTTCACAGCTTTTTCATAAAGAATTTGTTCAGGATTAATAATGCTATCTATTCTGTAATTTATTCTTTCGATCAAGCTATCCATTGCTGCAGTACCAATATCTGCGATTTGCAAAGTAATTCTTGTTGTTAAATGTGTAGAGTCTAAAAAACTTCCAACAAAACCATTACTATTATCAGTTTTAGAATTAACAAAACTATTTTTAAAATACTTTGATTTAATAATGCGAGAAAAATATTTTTGGTCTTTTAATTTACTAAAATTTAGATCGTATTTAGATTTCTTTCCATTGGAATAAGACTGAGAAATAAACTTCATAGCATCCACTATAGATAAAGACTTAGAAAGATATTTTTCAGATTTTAGGGACTCTTGAAGTTTTTGAATTTTTGCAATATTTGAAAAACTTTTATAAATAGTATCCTTATAGGAAAGCACAATTTCAAAAGGGAGAACTCCGTTAAGCTCTGTTTCAAAAAACTTTAAATCTTTCACTATTTGTCCTTTTTTTGGAAAATCATCTGTAAAGTTTCCCGTAACGTGCATTAAACTCACTCCATAAGCCCCAAATAATAATAATATAATTGTAGATAAGTATACCTGCTTTCTATAGTTTTTTGAAAAAATGACTAATGTATTTACAAAACTGAAAATCCATTTCCTATCAAGATGTTTGGTATGCTTTTCTTTGGGAGGAGGTAAAAAACTATATATAATCGGAACAAGACATATACTTATTATAAACATGCAAAGTATGTTTATAAATGAAACCAATCCAAATTCAATCATTATTGAAGAGTTTGTGAAGACAAATGTTCCAAATCCTAGGGCGGTGGTTGCATTAGTTAAAAAAGTAGCATTTCCTACTTTCTGAATAATTTTTTCCAAAGCAGAGAGCTTATCACCATGATTTTTAAACTCTTGTTGGTATTTATTAATTAAATAAATACAATTTGGGATTCCAATAACAATTATTAATGGTGGGATTAGAGCCATAAGAGATGTCAACTCATAGCCAAATAATCCTATAACTCCCATAGACCAAACAACACCTACTAAAACAACAATCAAAGAAATAACAACTACTTTAAAAGATTTAAAAAAGATAAAAAGTAATATCGAAGTAACTAATAGAGCCAATAAAACAAATATTTTTAATTCTGATTTGATTATTGTCATAACATATGATCTTATATATGGGAGACCTGAGAATCTCCAATTTTCAAATAAATCATCGTAAGACATTGCAATTTCATTGATTTGGCTAATGAGCCTACCGCGGGATTTAGAGTTAAACACCTCTTTGTTTAAGAATAACATCATTAAGTGGAGATCACTAGAGTTTTTATACACAATATTTTCATAAAAACTAAGGTTACTAATAACTTTAGAAATACTGTCAATTTTTTCTTGACTTAAAGGGTAATTATCAATTATTTGAACAAGATTAAATTTACCTTCCTTCTTGTCTTTAATAATGTTATACAAATGACCCTCAGAGAAAATAGAGTCTATTGCATTTTTGAAGTAAATGGTATCTTTTTCTTTTACTAAAACTGTAACATTTCCTATAGAATCGGCCATTTCTAACCAAGCATTAAATTTTTTTTCAGAGTAAAAATTAGGCTCTGTTGTTGCAATAACCAGCATCAAACCATCTTGACCAAAGTTTGATTTAAAATTTTCGTAAGCAATAAAAGTAGAATCCTTTTCGGGCAGGAGTTTATTTATTTGGTACTGAAGCTTGATTTTAGTACCAAAAAAACCAAAAAAGATAGTTAGAACTAAAATCAGAAAAACAATTAAAATTCTATTATTAAGAATAATTTTAGAAATATTCTTCCACATTTTAAACTAATTAACATTAATCATACGCTAAGTTATCAATTAATAGAGAAGTTAAAGACTATTAGAATAAAGGATTTTACTATTTTTAGAAAAAACAAATGCATAAATCTGAATTATTAGTTTTAATTAAGTTTTTTTCTGTTAAAAAAGCAGGAAATATTATCAGGCTTTACCTAAGTTTTATCATTTCAAGGGTTTTAAAAAAATCTTTCATTTCAGGACTTCCATTTGCTCTAAGTATAGAGCCTACTACTTCATGTAACTTAGGATGTCCAGAATGTCCAAGTGGGCTAAAACAATTCACTAGAAAAACAGGTAATCTTTCCATTTCTTTAAATAAAAAAATAATTGATGAGCTTAAAGGAAAACTAACTTATATAAATTACTACTTTCAAGGAGAGCCTTACATAAACAAAAACTTTTTTGATTTTGTACAATATGCTAACTCAAAAAAAATATTTTGTTCTACTTCGACTAATGGTCATTTTCTCAATGATAAGAATTGTGTGAAAACTATTGAATCTGGCCTAAAAAGATTAATTATCTCAATTGATGGAAATAGCCAAGAGACCTACGAAGTATATAGGAAAAAAGGGAAATATAAAAAAGTAATAGATGGAACAAAAAATATTTTAAAATGGAAAAAAGAATTAAATAGTTATTACCCTTATGTGATTTTTCAATTTTTAGTTGTTAAAACCAACGAGCATTTAATAGAGGAGATGAAAACTTTAGGAGCTGATCTTGGAGTAGATGAACTACGAATAAAAACTGCTCAGTTCTACAATTATGAAAATGGAAATGAATTGATTCCAAATAACGAAAAATATTCTAGATATAAAAAAACAAAGAATGGAAAGTATGTCCTTAAAAATAAATTTTCTAATCATTGCTGGCGAATGTGGAGCAGTGCAGTTGTAACTTCTAAAGGTGGAATTGTCCCTTGTTGTTTTGATAAAGACGCTGTAAATACACTAGGAAATTTAGAAAAAGAAAATTTTAAAAAAGTTTGGCTAAGTAATAAATACAATGATTTTAGAAAACAAATATTTTCGGATAGAAAAGAAATAGAAATTTGTCAAAATTGTTCTGAAGGATCGAAAGTATGGGCATAAAAAAAGCCCTAAAAAGGGCTTTAAATAAATTCAAAAGAAATTTTAATGGTCTTGGCCATTATGCTATTCTTCTGCAGCAGCTTCTTCCATTGTAGAATCAGCAACAGGGGCAGCTTCTTCCATTGTAGAATCAGCAACAGGGGCAGCTTCCTCAACCGGAGCAACTTCTTCAACTGGAGCAACTTCTTCAACTGGCTCAGCAGCTGGAGCTTCTTCTGTTGCAGTACCACAAGATATCATAAGTGCAGTAACAGGTATAATCCAAAACTTTTTCATAATAATTGATTTAAATATTTATAATTTGCAAATTAATTTCTGTAAAACTGTAGATATTTTTGTTAAAATCCTAATTATCAAGGATAAAAGTATCATAAGATTTTAGACTTTCATGATGTCTAATTCTTTGAAAACTACTAATTCGTCGACTTTTTTTGTAAAAGTATCTGTTAATTTTTGAATAAATTCTTCTAAATATTTGACTTCGTCTTCACTAAGACCTTCTTCTTTTAAGCTTTTAATCATATCGTTAGCATCTTTTCTTTGAGACCTAATACTAACTTTTGCATTTTCACCTTCAGATTTGGCTGTTTTAACAAGATCTTTTCTTCTTTCTTCAGTCAAAACTGGTACTGAAATAATTACAACTTCACCATTATTCTGGGGGTTTAGTCCTAGATTAGCATTGATTACAGCTTTAGTAATTTCGTCTAACATGGGTTTTTCCCATGGTTGGATAGTTAATGTTCTGGAATCCAAGGTACTAACGTTTCCTATTTGAGCTAAAGGGGTAGGAGAACCATAATAGTCAACTTTGACTGTATCTAGCATTGAAGGGTTTGCTCTTCCAGCTCTTATTTTACTTAACTCAACTGAAAGATGAGAAACACACTTATTCATTGCTAACTCAGCCTCTTCTAAGATAATATCAACTTCTTCCATTTAAGATTTATATTGTTACTAATGTTCCAATCTTGTCACCTAATATAACTTTTTTTAAATTACCAGGGCTATTCATATCAAAAACAACTACTGGGATTTCATTTTCTTTACAAAGAGTAAATGCTGTCATATCCATGATTTTCAATTGTTTGTCATAAGCTTGGTCAAAAGTTAGAGTATCAAACTTTATTGCATTACTATTTTTTTCTGGATCAGAATCGTATACTCCATCAACTCTTGTCCCTTTAAGAATTGCCTCTGATTCAATTTCCACAGCTCTAAGAGATGCCGCGGAATCTGTTGTAAAAAATGGATTTCCAGTTCCAGCACCAAAAATTACAATTCTTCCTTTTTCCAAGTGTCTAACGGCCTTTCTTTTAATGTATGGTTCTGCAATTTGCTTCATCTCAATTGCAGATTGAAGCCTAGTAATTAATCCAATTGACTCCAAAGCAGATTGAAGAGCCATACTGTTAATCATTGTAGCAAGCATTCCCATATAGTCTCCTTGGGTTCTATCCATACCGCCTTTTTCAGCTTGAACACCTCTAAATATATTTCCGCCACCAATAACAATACCAATTTCCACATTCATTTCAGAAATCTCTTGTATATCTTTTGCATATTGCATTAATCTTTTATTGTCGATACCAAATTGCTTTTCTCCCATCAAGGCTTCGCCGCTCAGTTTTAGTAAAATTCTTTTATACTTCATAGTTTTTATATTAGATCAAAAAAAAGAGAGCTAAAAGCTCTCTAAATATAAATAACAAAATTAAATTGATAGTGAATATCTCTTAAAACTTGTGACCGTTAAATCAGGATCGCTTTCTTTAAGAAATTGACCAACTGATTTTTTACTGTCTCTAATAAATGCCTGATTTACTAATGTAGTCTCTTTAAAAAATTTATTTAATCTTCCTTTAGCAATTTTCTCAGCCATTTCAAGTGGTTTTCCTTCTTGAATAGCAAGTTCTTTACCAACTTCAATTTCTCTATCAATAATATCTTGACTAACAGAACCCTGATCTAGTGCAATTGGATTCATAGCAGCTATCTGCATAGCAACTTGTTTTCCTATATCCTCTGCGTCCTTTGTAAGTCCTACAAGTGAAGCAATTTGGTTGCCTGGATGGTTGTATGCAACTACTTTTTCTGAGACAATTTTATCAAAGTAAGAGATTTCAATTTTTTCTCCGATAACACCACTTTGTTCAGTAATTTTTTCTGAAATGGTTAATTCAGAATCTAAATAGTTTAATTTCAAAAAATCTTCTAAAGAATCAGAACTTGATTCCAATGCTAATTCAATAAAATAATTGGCAAGTTTACTAAAATCATCATTTTTAGCTACAAAATCAGTTTCACAATTCAAACAGATTAGATAACCAATTTTATTATTAGATTTTGCAATGACTAGACCTTCTTTAGCATCTCTATTTCCTCTTTTAGCAGCTATTTTTTGACCTTTTTTTCTTAAATAGTCAATAGCTTCTTCCATATTTCCGTTAGATTCAGTAAGTGCTTTTTTACAATCCATCATTCCAGCACCTGTTTTTTTTCTTAGCTCATTTACATCTTTAGCTGTGATACTCATTTAATTAAATTTAAGATTTAACTTCTTTTTTTTCTTCTTCACTTAATTTAGCTTCTTCTTTTGCAGCTTCTTTATTAGCTTTTTCTTCTGCTATTTTATCTTTGGCTTGTTTTCTCTCTCCAAGACCTTCTTTAATAGAATCACATAAAGTAGTTATGACTAAGTCTATAGATTTTGTTGCATCATCATTTGATGGAATAATAAAGTCAATGCCTTCAGGACTAGAATTAGTATCCACCATTGCAAATATTGGAATATTTAAATTTTTTGCCTCTGCAACAGCAATGTGTTCTTTTTTAACATCCACTATAAATATTGCTGCGGGTAGTCTATTCATTTCTGAAATACTTCCAAAAATCTTATCAATTTTATCTCTTTGTCTTGTAAGTTGCAGTCTCTCTCTCTTGGACAAATGCAAAGCTGTACCATCTTTCATCATCTTGTCAATAGATGTCATTTTCTTAATGGTCTTTCTAGTTGTCTTAAAATTTGTTAGCATTCCTCCTGGCCATCTTTCAGTCACAAATGGCATATTTATTTCAGAAACTTTTGATGATATAATTTCTTTGGCTTGCTTCTTTGTTGCTACAAATAGAATTTTTCTACCAGATTTAGCTATTTGATTTACAGCATTAGATGCATCTTCTAGCTTAATAAGTGTCTTGTTAAGGTCAATAATGTGAATACCTTTTTTTTCATCAAATATATATGGAGACATACTTGGGTTCCACTTTCTTTTTAAATGTCCAAAATGCACTCCGGCATTTAACATTTGTTCAAAGGTTACTTTACTCATAATGTTTACTTTCTTTTTACTGTTATTTTAATCAGCAGAAGCATAGTAGCAAATTAATGGTCTATACAACTTAGATACTAAACTATACACCCAGGTGTATATTATTTTAAAATTTTTATCTTTTACTAAATTGAAATTTCTTTCTAGCTTTAGGTTGACCTGGTTTCTTTCGTTCGACCATTCTTGGGTCTCTGGTCATTAATCCTTCAGCTTTTAAAAGCGGTTTGTATTCTGCATCAATCTCTACAAGAGCTCTTGAAATAGCTAATCTTATAGCTTCTACTTGACCAGTATTGCCACCACCCTTAACATTTATTGTAGCATCGTATTTACCATTTGTTCCAGTCAACTCAAATGGTTGGAATATTTTGTACTGTAGAACATCTGTTTTAAAATATTCTTTGTGGTCTCTTCTATTAATAGTGATTTTTCCTTTACCACTTTTGAGGTAAATTCTAGCAACTGAAGATTTTCTTCTTCCTAATTTATTGATTACAGACATTTAATTATTAATTAAGTTCTACTTTTTTTGGTTTTTGAGCTTCTTTATCATGGGTTTCGCCAACGAAAACATATAGATTTCCAAATAGTTTTTTTCCAAGTCTATTTTTTGGCAACATTCCTTTAACAGCTTTTTCTACTAATCTTTCAGGAAACTTTTTCAATAGTGAAGATGCATTTATTGACCTTTGTCCACCCGGATAACCAGTATGTCTTATGTATTCTTTAGTTTCCCACTTATTTCCTGACAATGTGACTTTCTCAGCGTTGATGACCACTACATTATCACCACAATCTACGTGAGGTGTATAATCTACTTTGTGCTTTCCTCTTATTAAACTGGCTATTTTACTAGATAGTCTTCCTAAAGGTTGACCTTCTGCATCAATTAACAACCACTCTTTACTCACAGTTTCACTGTTAGCAGANACCGTTTTATAACTTAAATGACTCACTTTGATTATCTTAATTTTATTTATTGGGGTGCGAAGATATGATATAATTTTGATACTGACAATGGGGAGAGCAAATTTTTAAGACATCTTNTTAAATGACTTTTAACTCTTTTCCTACTTTTACAAATGCATTCACAGCTTTATCTAGGNGTTCTCGGGTATGAGCTGCTGAAATTTGTGTTCGAATTCTTGCCTGGCCCTTTGGGACAACTGGATAGAAAAAACCTACTGCATAAACCCCTTCTNTAAGTAACATATTTGCAAAATCCTGCGATAGTGCAGCGTCATATAGCATTATTGGAACAATTGGAGAATCTCCTTGCTTAACATCAAAACCTGCACTAATAATTTTTGNNTTGAAATANTTNGTATTTTCTTCTAATTTATCNCTTANTTGTGTATTATTTCCAATTATTTCAAAAACCTTATTTGCTGCNCCAACAATNGATGGTGCCAAGGAATTNGANAAAAGATANGGTCTAGATTTTTGTCTTAGCATTTCAATNATTTCTTTTTTTCCAGTCGTATATCCGCCCATAGCNCCTCCAAGTGCNTTCCCNAGTGTTCCNGTAATAATNTCTACACGATCNATAACATTATGATATTCTGGAACTCCNCTNCCNGTNTTACCAATAAAACCNGCTGAATGACACTCGTCAGTCATNACCATTGCNTCATACTTATCGGCCAAATCGCATATTTCATTCATTTTAGCNATATCACCNTCCATAGAAAANACACCATCNGTTACTATAATTTTATTTCTTAAANCTTTGGATTTTATTAATTGNGCCTCTAAATCCAGCATATCACTNTGCTTGTATCTAAATCTTTGTGCTTTACAAAGTCTTACTCCNTCAATNATNGANGCATGATTTAATTCATCAGAAATAATTGCATCTTCNGNNCCAAANAATGGTTCAAAAAGNCCACCATTAGCATCAAAAGCNGCNGCATANANNATNGTGTCTTCNNTTTGATAAAAATCNGNAATTCTTTGCTCCANTTCTTTNTGAATATCTTGAGTTCCACATATAAATCTTACCGAAGACATTCCAAAACCATGGGTATCTAGTGCAGATTTTGCAGCTTCTACAACTTCTTTATTAGAAGATAATCCTAGGTAATTATTGGCACACATAATAACAACCTCTCCACCATCATTAACTTTAACACTTGCTCCTTGTGATGTTGTGATGACCCTCTCTTTTTTAAAAAGCCCCTTAGATTCAATATCTGAAAGCTCTTTGCTTAGTTGGTTTTTGATTTTTCCGTACATAAATTAAACTATACCTTGATCTATCATTGCATCTGCAACTTTTACAAATCCAGCAATATTTGCACCTTTTACATAATCGATGTATCCATCTTCTTCTTTCCCANAGGCCACACACTGATCGTGAATGTCCAACATNATATTNTGAAGTTTAGTATCTACNTCTTCTCTAGTCCAATTGTATCTAAGTGAATTTTGTGACATTTCTAATCCTGAAGTTGCTACACCACCAGCATTAGATGCTTTTCCTGGTGCAAATAATATTTTATTNTTTATAAAAAAAGTAATCGCTTCTGGTGTAGAAGGCATATTAGCACCCTCAACTACTGCAATACAACCATTTTTCACCAATAAATTAGCTTGCTCTTCATTAAGTTCATTTTGAGTTGCACATGGTAGAGCAACCTCTACTGCAACCGACCACGGTTTTTCACCTTCGTGAAAAGTCGAATTCGGATATTTTTCAATATACTGAGAGATTCTTCCTCTTTGTTTATTTTTCAAATTCATTATCCATGCAAGTTTGTCTTTATCAATTCCGTCTGTATCGTGGATGTAACCCTTAGAATCACTCATGGTTACAACTTTAGCACCTAGCTGAATACATTTTTCACAAGCATATTGGGCAACATTTCCAGATCCAGAAATAGCAACTTTTTTATTTTTAAAATCATCNCCTTTGTTTTTTAACATCTTTTCAGCAAAATAAACTACTCCATATCCGGTTGCCTCGGGTCTTATTAGCGACCCTCCCCAATTGACTCCTTTGCCAGTTAAAACTCCGGTAAATTCATTTCTAAGTCTTTTGTATTGTCCAAACATATAGCCTATTTCTCTACCTCCAACACCTATATCTCCGGCAGGAATATCAGTATTTGGGCCAATATGTCTTGATAATTCTGTCATAAATGATTGACAAAACTTCATCACCTCATTGTCTGACTTTCCTTTTGGATTAAAATCTGAGCCTCCCTTACCTCCTCCCATAGGAAGAGTAGTTAATGAGTTTTTAAAAATTTGTTCAAACCCTAAAAACTTGAGGATAGATAAATTTACAGATGGATGGAATCTTAAACCTCCTTTATAAGGACCTATTGCAGAATTAAACTCCACACGATATCCTCTATTAACTTGTGGTTCTCCTGCATCATCAATCCATGGAACTCTAAATTGTATTACTCTNTCTGGCTCCACAATTCTTTGTAAAATTTTAGCTNATTTATATTTTATGTTTTTCTCAATAAAAGGAATAACAGTTTCTGCCACTTCTTCAACTGCTTGAATGAATTCTGGCTCATTGCCATTTTTAATAATTAATTCCTCCATAAAGGAATCAATTTGTATTTTGTATTCAGACATAATAAGGTTTGTGCGTTAAAATATTTACTCAAATGTATGCAATTTTATTTTCTGATTTTGTGGATGTTAATTAAATTATTGTGTGGTTTACGTAAAACAAAGTATAATCGTCTGTTTGGCATTNTTAAATTTNCNTATTGAANAAGTCAAAATTTNACATATCTATTAAAAATCCCTCTAATGAGGAGCATTTTTACTNTTCTAAAGATGGATTGATTATTTTTACAGAAAAATACCATGAAAAAAGGGGTTATTGTTGTGANANTAAGTGCAAACATTGTCCCTACGGATTTTCTAAGTAACAATATATTCAATTTACAATATGTCTGAATTTAAAAACTCCATTTCTAAAGGAATCCCAGAATTATTACCAGATTTTAAAAAAAGATCTGAAAATATTAGCCATGCCCCTAACAGAAAAGATTCTCTAACTAGAGACGAAAAAGCATTAGCACTAAAAAATGCTTTAAGGTATTTTCCTNAAAATCAGCATAGNATTTTAGGTCCTGAGTTNAAAGAAGAATTAGAAATGTATGGGAGAATTTACATGTATAGATTTCAACCAGATTATGAAATTTATGCTAGACCCATTGACCACTATCCTGGGAAGTCTGTTCAAGCTAAATCCATCATGTTAATGATTCATAACAACCTTGATCCAGCCGTAGCTCAACACCCAGAGGAACTTATCACATACGGAGGGAATGGTTCTGTATTTCAAAACTGGGCTCAATATCTTCTTACCATGCAATACTTATCCAACATGGNAGATGACCAAACATTGGTAATGAACAGCGGTCATCCACTTGGTCTATTTCCTTCTCACGAAAATGCTCCGAGAGTTGTGGTATCCAATGGAATGATGATTCCTAACTATTCAAAACAAGACGATTGGGAAAAATTTAATGCTTTAGGAGTTACTCAGTTTGGTCAAATGACAGCAGGTTCATACATGTATATAGGTCCTCAAGGNATTGTACATGGCACTACAATAACACTACTTAATGCCTGCAGAAAAATAGATGACTTTGGTCCTACTGGTAAATTATTTGTCACTGCTGGGCTAGGCGGAATGAGCGGAGCACAACCCAAAGCTGGAAACATTGCGGGAGTTATTTCCGTTACCGCAGAAATAAATCCAAAAGCAAGTTTTAAAAGATATGAGCAAGGGTGGGTTGATGAGATAATTAGTGATTTAGACGAGCTATGTAAAAGAGTTAAGGTTGCAAAAAAAAATAAAGAAGTCGTATCAATTGCATATGATGGAAATATCATAGACGTATGGGAAAAATTTCATTACGAAAATATTTTTATTGATTTAGGATCAGACCAAACATCTTTGCATAATCCTTGGGCAGGGGGTTACTATCCTACGGGGATAAGTTTTGATCAAGCAAATGACATGATGCGAAAAGATCCNTTAAAGTTTAAAGAAAAAGTCAAAGATTCACTTGTCAAACANGCNGAATTTATAAAAAAACATACTGACAAAGGAACTTATTTTTTTGATTATGGAAATGCTTTTTTACTGGAAGCCTCTAGGGCTGGTGCAGATGTAATGAGTAATGATGGAATTAACTTTAAATATCCATCCTATGTACAAGATATTATGGGTCCAATGTGTTTTGATTATGGATTTGGGCCTTTTAGATGGNTATGTACATCTGGAGACATTAAAGACTTAAATAAAAGTGATGAAATTGCTTGTGAAGTTTTAGAGAAATTAATTAAAAATGCTCCAGAAGAAATCCAACAACAAATGAAAGACAATATAAAGTGGATAAAAGGAGCACAAGAAAATAATTTAGTAGTTGGCTCAAAAGCAAGAATATTATATGCAGACTCTGAAGGAAGAATTGAAATTGCCAAAGCATTTAATAACGCAATAAAAAATAAAGAAATTTCAGCACCAATAGTTTTGGGAAGAGACCATCACGATGTTTCAGGAACCGATTCTCCCTATAGAGAAACTTCAAATATTTANGATGGTTCTGCATTTACTGCAGATATGGCTATACAAAATGTTATTGGTGATTCATTCAGAGGAGCTACCTGGGTAAGTATTCACAACGGAGGAGGAGTTGGTTGGGGAGAAGTTATTAATGGAGGATTTGGGCTTACTATTGATGGTTCTCAAAACTCTGAAAAAAAGCTAGTTAACATGCTTTTTTGGGATGTCAATAATGGAATCGCTAGAAGAAATTGGGGAAGAAATAAAGAAGCTATTTTCGCGATAAAAAGAGAAATGGATAGAAATCCCAAGTTAAAAGTAACTTTACCTANTATNGCAAATCAAAATTTAATCGACGGATTAATCAAGTAATCTTTAATTATCTGCTGTTAGTTTCTTTATTTAGTGGTTATTAATTCAACTAATCTTATATTTATCTCATGATTGAATTTAATGGGAAAACAGTCTGGATCACTGGTGCTTCATCAGGTATTGGAAAAGCGTTGGCATTAAAAATTAATTATTTGGGAGCAAATGTTGTNCTTTCTTCNAGAAACAAAAAAGAATTAGAAAACGTTGCAAAAAAATGCAAGGNTGAGCCTTACATATTACCACTAGATTTAGAGAATCCTGATACTTTTGAAAAAGCAACTCAATTAGTAGTTAAGAAATATGGAACTATTGACCTATTAATAAACAATGGNGGAATTAGCCAAAGATCTGAAGCTAGTCAAACATCTCTTGATGTCGACAGAAAACTTATGGAAATAAATTATTTTGGAACTATTGGCTTAACAAAATCAGTTCTTTCAATAATGCAAAAACAACAAAAAGGCCATATTGTAACTATAAGTAGCTTATCAGGAAAATTTGGCTTTTTTCTTAGGTCTGCTTATGCCGCGTCAAAATTTGCTCAATTAGGATTTTTTGAGTCTTTGAGACTTGAAGAGGAGAAGAATAATATTGATATAAGTATGGTTTTCCCTGGCTTTGTTAATACAGATATTTCTAAAAATGCTCTTTCTGGNTCTGGAGTTCAGCATGGGGTGAAAGACCAGAACCAACAAAATGGAATTAGTCCTGAAAAATGCGCACAGGATATTATTAACGGAATAATGGATAATAAACGTGAGATATTTACAGGGGGTAAAGAAATGTGGATGGTGAAAATAAAAAGATTTTTTCCCGGGCTATTTCATAGAATAATTAAAAAGCAATCTGGAACTTAATTCCTAATTTTTAACTCTTGTATACTTTAACGCTTTTAGCATCCAGTTGGGAAGTGGTTGAGAAGGCTTTCTTTTTTCAACATTTAGGAAAAGACCAAATTTTTCAATAATTGGAATTTTATAAACCTC
This sequence comes from Crocinitomicaceae bacterium, assembly GCA_002713405.1. Lineage (GTDB taxonomy): Bacteria > Bacteroidota > Bacteroidia > Flavobacteriales_D > Parvicellaceae > MED-G20. The sequence goes on from PAST01000027.1 coordinate 47,515, forward strand.
TATCATTTCTATTAAAGTTCCATCGGGATCTTCACAATAAGTACAGTGAACTTTGGTNTTTTCACCCATACTTAACACATCTTTCGTATCACATGTAAACCCAAAACCTTCACTAGCAAGTTTTTCACCTAGAGCCAGCATATTTCTCACGTCAAATCCCAAGTGTACAAATCCTATATCCCCCCACAATCTATTTTCATAAATTTTATTAGGCACTCTTTTCGATGTATCTTGAACCAATTCAATAAAACTCTTNCCAGCTAATTTTGTAAATCCTCCACCAGATGGGTTTTNCTGGGTTAACAAAACTCTTCTGTATTCATTATTTCCACCNGAAATATTGGACCAGTCCTTGAATANCCCAGTTTTATCTTCTATAATTTCATCGTAACCAAGCATCTTGTAAAAANACAATGAATTATCCATATTGGAAACNCCTATTGAGCAACCTGCAGTTCCTCCAGTTGCATGATTATGATTTGTGTAAAAATCATTTGCTGGAATTATTTGCCAGAGTAGTCCATTTAAATCCTTAACATAAAATGTTTCCCAACCATATGGNGAATCAACTAAATCGGAAATTAAATTTGCATTATTTGTTTTAAAAAAATCAAAAGCTTTACTCACATTTGGAGTTTTTATAAATCCGGTATAAATACCTAAATCTCCAAGCTGAAAATCNATTTTAGCATTNGTAGCTTTAAAAGTTGTAGGAGAAACGACTTCCATGGCGCAACCTCCTTTAATGTTAAGAACCATTGCGGCTCTTTTAGAAATCACTTTNTCTTTTGTATATATCGTCATTAATGGAGCCTCTGCCTCATCGTTAAATAGTGGAATATCCATTCCAAAAAANTTAATATACCAATCCCATGCTTCTTTGTGTTCTGGGACTCCAACGCCAAGATGCTGTATGCCGTGTATTGTAAAACTCATGACTTCACTCTTTCTACGTAAATNCTTTTTTGAATATCTACCTTTATCATATCTCCAGTATTTATAAATAATGGGACTTTTANATTTGCCCCAGTGTCAATAGTAGCTGGCTTCATAGTATTGGTTGCGGTATCTCCTTTCACGCCAGGTTCTGTGTAGGTTACCTCAGCTTGTAAAAACTGTGGCTGCTCTACCAAAAGCGGTAACTCTTCTTCTGCATGAAAAATAATTGTGCAAATTATTCCTTCCTTTAAAAATTCTGGTTTTTCAATCATATGAGATTCTAAAAATATTTGTTCAAAATTCTGAGAATGCATAAAATGATAACCATTNCCCTCTTTGTATAGATACTGATAAGATCTATTTTCAATTCTAACAACTTCTATTTTATGTCCAGATGGAAAAGTATGATCTAAAACCCTTCCGTCTTCAATGCCCTTCATTTTTGTTCGAACAAATGCCGGNCCTTTGCCAGGTTTCACATGCTGAAACTCTATTATTTGCATTAATTTATGGTTGTGTTTAATACACAATCCATTTTTAATTTCTGAAGTTGATGCCATAGATAATTTTATATTTTGTAAATATAAGAAATGTTAAAAGAGTNGTTAACTAATATTGCTCCAATTAGGTTTTAATTTCATTTGACGAATCAATTCCTTTTTTACTATCTGATTTTCTNCTGAAGAAAGATTTACATCCTCTTTAAGAATTTGATCTACATCATTTTTAGACAACTGTACTATTTGACCATCTCTAGCCAAATCCGCTAATTTTAAATCTAAAATACCACTTTGTTGAGTTCCCATAACATCACCAGGGCCTCTAATTTTTAAATCNTGCTCTGAAATCTCAAATCCATCACNANTTCTAACCATTGTATCTAATCTAATTTTTGCTTCTTTGGAAAGCTTGTATCCACTCATTAGAATACAATATGATTTTTCCGCTCCTCTTCCCACTCTTCCTCTAAGTTGATGCAATTGNGACAAACCAAATTTTTCTGCACTTTCTATAATCATCAGTGAAGCATTTGGCACATCTACTCCAACTTCAATTACTGTAGTGGCAACCATAATTTGTGTTTTACCACTTACAAATTGAGACATTTCATATTCTTTTGCNTCTGGTTTCATTTTCCCATGAACAATACTTACTTGATAGTCTGGTAATGGAAATCTTCTTACGATACTTTCATAGCCATCCATTAAATCTTTATAGTCTAATTTTTCAGACTCCTCAATAAGAGGATATACTATATATACTTGGTGACCTTTTTTAATTTCATCTTCGATAAATTGAAACACCTTTAATCTACTAGAATCAAATCTGTGAATAGTATTAATTGGTTTTCTTCCTGGCGGAAGTTCGTCAATTACAGAAANATCTAAATCGCCATANAAAGTCATTGCTAAAGTTCTAGGAATTGGAGTTGCTGTCATTACTAAAACATGTGGAGGTTGAATATTTTTTTTCCAAAGTTTTGCTCTTTGAGCAACACCAAATCTATGTTGCTCNTCTATTACTGCAAGTCCCAAGTTTTTAAATTTGACATTGTCTTCTAAAAGAGCATGGGTNCCGACTAGAACATTCAAAGTCCCATCTTCTAAAGACTGATGAATAATGTTACGATCTGATTTTTTAACAGATCCCGTCANTAAAGAAACTTTTATTCCCAAAGGATCTAGAAAATTAACTATTGATTTATAATGTTGGTTTGCCAATATTTCTGTTGGAGCCATTAGACAGGACTGAAATCCATTATCTATGGATAGTAAAATTGTTAAAACTGCAACCAATGTTTTTCCGCTTCCTACATCTCCTTGCAACAACCTATTCATATGAACTCCAGATCCCAAATCTTTACGAATTTCTTTGACTACATTCTTTTGAGCATTGGTCAGCTCAAATGGTAAATGTTTTTTNAAAAAATCGTTAAAATTNTTTCCAACNTACTTAAAAACATAACCTTTCAATTTATTTCTAGTGCTTAACTTTTGGGAAGTCATACTTAACTGAAGGAAAAANAATTCTTCATATTTTAATCTTAATAAAGATTTTTGAAGTAGGTTTTTATCAATTGGGAAATGTATATTTTCATATGCTTGATATACATTTGGAAAATTATTTTTCTTCACTATATAATTTGGTAAAGTTTTAGGAATAAACTTTAATATTTGAGGCAACAAATTTCTCATTAGGTTTTCTATTCCTCTNGACTGAAGACCAAAAGCGGATAATTTTTCGGTAGAGTNATATACTGGTTGAAGACTACCAAGCTTGTTNTTACTTTTTTCTTCTAGTTCTATTTCGGGATGGTTAAAATTCCATGAACCTGNATATGAAGTTGGTTTCCCGTAAACAACATACTGTTGGCCAAGTTTGATAGTTGGCTTAATCCATTTTAANCCTTTAAACCATACTAACTGAACCGATCCAGACGTATCAAAGGCAGAAACTAAAAGTCTTTTTTTCCTTGGCTGTCCAAGTTCTTGNACATTAGATATTTGAACTGAAATCTGGACACTTCCTTGAGGCTCTAAAATNTCCTTAATTAGTATTGTTTTAGATCTATCCACATATCTAAATGGAAAATGATTTAGCAAATCTCTAAATGAATATATAGACATTTCGCTCTTTAGAAGGTCAGCNCTTTTNGGCCCAACCCCCTTAAGAAATTCAATAGGAGTATTTAAAACATCTATATTCAAGGACAAACATTATTAGTTTGATCTATGAAAATATAATAAATTAATTAAAAAAAACGTGAAAGTCTAAATCGCTTCTTTTCCTAACAATAAAACTGGATTTTCTAAATAATTTTTAAAAGAATTTAAAAAAGCAGAGCCTACAGCTCCATCCACCACCCTGTGATCGCAACTTAAAGTAACTTTCATTATATTTCCAGGAACTATTTCTCCATTTTTCACCACGGGAACTTGTTGTATTCCACCAATTGCTAATATGCAAGCATCAGGTGGATTAACAATAGCAGTAAATTCATCAATACNAAACATTCCAAGGTTAGAAATAGTAAACGTATTTCCTTCCCATTCATCTGGTTGAAGCTTTTTATCTTTAGCTTTTTGTGCGAGCAATTTAACTTCCTGACCAATTTGAGTCAAAGATTTTTCNTTAGNAAATCTAATTACTGGAACTAACAAACCTTCTTCAACTGCAACAGCAACTCCAATATGAACATGCTCATTGTATCTNATAAAATCACCAAACCAAGATNCATTTACTTTAGGATNGTCTTTTAATGATACAGCTGCTGCTTTTACTACTAGATCATTAAATGAAATTTTAGACGGGCTAATGGCATTGTTAATTGCNTTTCTTGCTTCAATGGANTTGTCCATATTGATAGAGACAGTCAAATAAAAGTGTGGCGCAGAAAACTTACTCTCTGACAACCTTTGNGCAATAACTTTTCTCATTTGAGAAACTGGCTCATCNNNAAAGGACTCTTNTCCTNNAATTNTAGCACTNCCTTGAAAATTATCAATATCTCTTTTGACAATTCTTCCATCNGTNCCAGTACCANTAACAAATTTTAAATTTATNCCTCTTTCNTCTGCAAGTTTTTTTGCTAATGGCGATGCTTTANTTTCTANAGANTTTAANGAATCTGTAGAAGGAAAAGATTTATTAGAAGAGACNGTTGGTTTTGGTGCCGAAGGTATAACATTTACAGAANGTTGNGGTTTAANTTCANNTGNANTAGGTNNTGGAGTTGGAGCGGGTTTNGANTCTTCTTTTTCAACAGATTCTAATTCTGAAACTTTTTCCTCTTTTANTAATTTGGNNACGTCTTCCCCNTTTTCACCTAAGATTGCCAGGATAGAATCTACTGGAGCAGTTTGACCTTTTTCGACTCCAATATGCAATAATACTCCCTCTTGGAAAGATTCAAATTCCATGGTAGCCTTATCAGTCTCAATTTCTGCTAACAATTCACCACTTTCAATGTTGTCACCAACTTTTTTATGCCATTCTGCAACCACNCCNTCAGTCATGGTNTCACTTAATTTGGGCATTCTTACTATTTCAGCCATAACAANTANTTAATCTTTNATAAATGGGTAATCNTTTTGCATNTAAACATCTTCATANAANTCGTGCGCTTCGAGATCTGGAGACTCTTCTGCAAATGCAATTGATTCGTCAACAAGAACTTTTACTTCTTCTTGAATTTTTTTAATCTCACTTTCAGAAGCCAATTTATTACTTGTAATTGTATTTAAAACCTGAGAAACTGGATCTTTTCCTTTAAAATCTTCTACTTCATCTTTTGTTCTATATTTTTGAGGATCTGACATTGAGTGTCCTTTATATCTATAAGTTCTAATGTCCAATAAAGTTGGTCCATCACCCTTTCTGGCTCTTGCTGATGACTCTTCAATAGCTTCATGAACAGATTCAACCGACATTCCATCTACAACAAATGAAGGCATATGGTAAGATTTGCCAATTTCACTCATGTCCTCCACATTAGTAGTTCTTTTGACTGAAGTTCCCATTGCATAATTATTATTCTCTATTATAAAAACAACAGGAAGTTTCCACATCATTGCCATATTAAATGTTTCATGAAGCGCTCCTTGTCTTGCAGCACCATCTCCAAAAGAACAATAAGTAACTCCCTTAATCCCTTTATATTGGTCAGCAAAAGCAATACCAGCACCCATTGGAATTTGAGCACCAACTATTCCATGACCTCCCATAAGGTTTACTTCCTTATTAAACATATGCATAGATCCACCTTTACCTTTAGACATTCCTGTCTTTTTACCATAAAGTTCAGCAACCATATATTTTGGATGAACTCCTAATGCAATAGGGTGGGCGTGATCTCTATAAGCAGTAATGTGCTTGTCTTCTTTTATGCATGCAGAAGCTGTTCCTGCAACCACTGCTTCCTGACCAATATATAAATGACAAAAACCTCCAAATTTCTGTTGAATATATAAATGACCAATTCTCTCTTCAATTTTTCGCATTAGCAGCATATCTTTGTACCACTTTAAATATTGCTTTTTTGAATATAGTAAAGCTTTTTTAGACTTTGATTTAACTGGTTTTTCTATAGTTGATGTTGGCATGTCAAAAATTTTATAAACAAATATAATATTTATAAAAGAAATTAAAGTTTTGTGGCAATTTTAATACCGTTTTAAAACATCTGTTTTAAATGCTAAAGGGAGTAGATCTTCAACACTACTTAATTCGTATACTTTTCCTACTTCTCCTTTAAGAAAAACTTTAATGCTTTTATCCTGATTTCTCTCATATTCAAACATCACTTGTCTACATCCGCCACAGGGTGGAATCGGTTCATTAATTATTTTATCAACTGCCTTTACTGTAATAGCAACTTTTTCAATTACACAATTTGGAAAATTTGCTTTACAGAAATAAAAAAGAACTCTTTCTGCACACATCGAAGAGGGGTATGCAATATTCTCTTGATTATTTGCAGCTATTATTTCTCCATTCTCAAGCAAAGCTGCTGCTCCTACACTGAATCCGGAATAAACAGAATAGGCTTGCTCTAAAATTTCTTCTGCTTTTCTTAAAAGTTTTTTATCAATAGGTATTAGCTCATCAATTGAACCATAGGAGTTATAGGAAGTTGAGAATCTTTCGACCATTAATCTTCTTTAGTTCCAGACCTTCCCATATTTAGTTTGATAGAGAATCGGATAGTATTCGCAAGTGGACTTGCTTGAGTAAGGGCTAAGATATAAGAAAGATCAAGTTCTAGAACTTTGTATTTTATGCCGGCACCAAAAGAAATAAATCTTCTATTCCCTTTAGTTGGGTGCTCATGAAAATAACCAGCTCTTAAAGCAAATAATTCACTGTAAAGGAATTCTGCACCAAACGATAGATTAATTTCGTTAAGTTCTTCTTTAAATATAGATCCACTCTCAACATAATAAGATCCGTTGTCTTCAAATACATTTCCAGGAGCATCAGTAAAGGAACCAAAAATACCAGATGCAACTCCTACATCAGGATTTCTACCAGAAACAATATCACCATTAATTGGGTGATAATACGGATTTGTAGGAACTAATAATTTATTTGCATCAATAGAAAACGAAAATTTATTAAACTCATCTAATTCCATATTAAGAGTAGTTCCCAACCTAAAATTTGTTGGAATAAAATCTCTAGTTGCGGCTTCAGTATAAGACATTTTAGCTCCAATATTAGAAATATTAGTCCCAAATGCAATAGTAGATGCTTTATCCACCAGGTTAAAAGAATTTGAAATATAGTAAAGAGATAAATCAGCTGCAGCGCTTTGTCCAGGTTTGGTATCTGCTCCCCCGACTGACGTTCCACCAGTAAGGTTGGAATAAACATACCTTGCAGCTAGACCAGCTGAAAAGTTATCACCTAATTTTCTTGAATAAACAACGTCAAAAGCAAATTCGTTGGGTTTAAAATCTCTAATTGTAGTTCCAAAGTTGTCTGTAAAAGTAATATTTCCTAAGGAAAAATATCTAAGAGAAGCTCCAATAGCAGAAAGCCTGTCTATTCTTTTATAACCAGATAAATATGCTAAATTAATATCATTAACTAAAGCTCTTAGCCATGGAGAATAAGACATACTAAAACTAACATCTTTAGATGGATCAATAAAAACCAGCTTTGCTGGATTCCAGTGAACAGAGTTAGCATCTGGACTGATAGCCACACCAGCATCTCCCATAGCACCTGATCTTGAATCTGGAGAAATTAAAAGAAATGGAACTGCAGTAGTAATAGTATTGATTTGACTACCACCAAGCTGTTGTGTGCTGATTTGTGAAAACACAAAGTTTCTAAAAAAGATCACTGAAACTAATACTACAAATAGTTTTATAAATATTTTTTTTTGTAAGATCATTTAATAATAATTATATATGATAACGACAAATATATATAAATAGTACTTAGAAAATAATTATTTCAAAAGGAACATGGTTTGAGTTTTATCTGCCCTCATTCCTTGCTCATTGGTTACACTTATATTATATATATATACCCCCCTTGCCAAAACTTCATTAAAATCATCTTTTCCATCCCATGAAATACCTGCAGAACGGAAACCTTCATTAAGAATTCTTTTATTAATTCTTTTTACAACTTTTCCAGAAACGGAATAAATAAGTATACTAACATCTAAAAAATTACAGTTTTGATTGTGTTCAAAATAAAAAGCAGTGTTAGAGGTAAATGGATTAGGAAAATTTAGCACATGTGATAATTCAAGTTCATTATCTTCAACAACTATAAAATTTATTTCACTTTGGGAAGAGTTATTATAATTATCCCAAACCTTTATTTTAACATTATGCTCTCCTGGGTCAATATCGCTAAGTTCAAATTTTATTCTACCACTTTTATAAGTGTCTAAATCTGCAACATAATAATTGTTTAAAATAATAGAGTTTGCATAATCATTATCAATAACAAGCTCAATATCGTGACCAATTCCATTGCCAACAGTATTTATTCCATTTTCATCAAAAACAGAAACTATCAATAAAGGATTAGCATTTGAAATTCCACCAGAAACAAAATTTTTATCGTTTAAATACATTTCTAAATCAGGACCCTTTTCATCTAAAGAAGCTGTTGTATCTATTCCTCCAATTATTAGAGAATCGTTATATCCACTAGCATCCAATGTTCCATCCTCAGCATACAAGCTTATTCGAGAGAAGCCATAATCATAACCAATATCTTTAGGTACTTTAAAAGTGAAGCTAAATTGCCCATTAATAGCAGAGGATTTACCCTTATAAATTACATTTTTCCACATTTTAAAAGGAAGATTGTCAGATCCTGGGTTAGTTCCCAAAGTAGATAAGGAAGATTCTTTGTCATAAAAAGTGAGATAAACTTTACCATTAAAATTTGTTAAAGTATTTTCAAAGTTATCACGAAGGTGTCCGTAGATTTTAACTTCGCTCAAAGCATTAACAGTATCTCTGTTAAAAGAGTCAATTTCAACTTTCAACTCAGGAATTGCAATCCTTATAGCTGGGTCTCCTAAAAGCGCAAATTTTCTATAATTTTTGTCTGCACTAAATTGAGCAAATTTATTTTTGGTTCCCACATAGATATCGCCTAGTCTTTGTGGTTTATTATTTATAAAATCAAAAACTGTATCGTAAAAAAATCTATTCAACCATTCATTTGGAGTAGCATAAACTAATCTCGTTGTTGTAAATAGTCCAATTCCACCACCATCTTTGTTGAGAAGGACATATTCACCGCCCGAAACCCTATCATGATCATCAAATCTTCCAAACTCACAAGTTGCAGTCATAAAAACTGGCAATGCTTTATTATTGTCCCAATTTTGAATAGTAGGAACAGTTAATATTTGTTCATGAGCCCAACCCGTCTCGCCTCCATGTCCTATATAATTCACCAATAGTGCTCCATCTTTTACTTTTTGGTTAATAGCAGCCTCAGCATCTGGNATTCTTTCTCCTACAGTACTAGATTGTTGAACATAGGCATCTGAATGAATTTTAATTGTATTGATAGATCTTTTATTAACTTTTATTTTGGATGCCATAATTTCAATATCATTGAAATATGCATTNTTATCCTCATCGTCGCTAACTAAAACTACTTTATTTCTCCAATCCCCATATATAGTATTGGACATTGGATTATTNCAATTTAATCCAGTCATTGAATTTTGATCCTCCAATGNNTAATTTTTAATTTTCTGAACCATTTCATTAGCCTCTAATAAGTTTGTAACCACCAATCTTCCAATTCCTATATTTAAAAAATCNGTATTTTGCATAGAAGCCCCATCGGCTAAAATTGCATAATAATCATCCGAAGCATATGTGTTTACAATACTCACAGACTCTGAAGATTCAAAAATTGGCAATATATTTTTATTGTGACCCAAAATATTTCTATTGTCGTAAGAACCATCTCCAAAAAGTAAGCAGTATTTAGGAATNGTTAATGGATTGCCATTTTCTCTANAATAAAACATTCTTAAAAATTGTTTTATTGCAGTTGCATCAATTAATCCACCTGAAAATTCATTGTAAATCTGCTCATCAGAAACTGTTACCACATTTAANCCCTCATTTTGGTGTAATAAACTTAATTCTTCAGCAGCTGTAAAAAATTCTGAAGGAGTAATTATCACCATATCTACATTGCCTAAACCATGGAGGTTTTGATTGGGTATTTGCTTAACAAAAGTTGGACTTTGAAAATTAATTCCAGATACTGCTACAAANTGTCTAAGAGTATCTGAAAAAGACAAAAAANTTAATTCTTCATTGGATTTGGTGAATGCTAAATTTTTAACATCTCTAAAATCTGTAATATCCCAAATCATGTCTACCGAGGAAGAATTATCCAACACAACTTTAGAGTAATTATTTTGACTGCTAGAACTTAAAACATTAAAATGGAACTGTTGATTGTCTTTTACCAACAGTCTATCACAGTTTATTTCAATATAATCCAAATAACCTTTTGAAGATGGAGCACCATTCTTAGAATACTCTATTGTTAACTCATAGGGTATGTTTGGATTATTTAAAACATCAAATTCTTCAACAACCACTCTTCCTACATCTGAATAATAAGATGAGCCTGTTGAATTAATTGGAACTGATCGGCTTTCTCCAAAAATTGAAGGATAGAAATAAGCTGTGGAATAATTAGACTTGCTCATTAACTTTAACTTGATGTGTGAAGAATCCGTGCAAAAATTAAACGGGAAAGGATAAGTATAAGTATTGTTCAGATCAAAAATATCACCAAACCATTGGGAACCAGATTTTAAAAGATTTATATTATCCTCGTTTAAGTAATGAAAATCCTTGAATTTAGATATTGTTTGATTAAAGCTTTGACTCAAATTATTTACACTATCTAGATTATTTGGAATTCTAGAATTATCTATATTTAAAAAACAATATGCACTATCTGAATAAATATTCTTAGTGTGGTTAAAATTTTGACCATCAAAATTAATTCTATCCGGACCGTTTAAGTAAAATAATATATAATCTCCTTGGGAGAAAAGCCCATCTCCTCCATCAAAAATAAATATAGACTGTTGCTCTAGATCATCGGGTCTAGAATCATCATTTACTGAACTTAGAAGCCCTTTGTTATTGGAAAATAAATGAATACTATTGGAGGGAATTTCAGCACTAATAATGGAATTGCTAATCAAATAATTGAAATCGATTTTATAAACACCAGATTCGAAATTTCTTAGCTTAAACCAATTAGCACCATTGTTAAGTACTGACTGATTTGTGAAAGTTGAATTTTTAAAACGATTTAAAAGGTTTGGTTTTTTAACTATTTGAGCTTTAAAATCCGTTATTAAGTACAATTCACCATTAGAATTTCTTATACAATTAATTAGCAGAAGACTGTTTTTAAGATTAGCATTTTGCTCTTGTTTCTTAAATGAGAGCTGATATTTCTCAGGATATGAAACATTGGAATATGCTTTTCTTTCATTAAAAGTCAGTGGTCTTTCATTGAAATCAAAACTTATAATTTCATACTCTGCAAATGGTAATTTGTGCTGAAAAACAGCTTGAAATGTGAGTTGATCAAAGTACCCATTTTCAGGGCATAGAAACTTATTATCTGAACTGTGAGCCCATTTCACAATTTGGTACTCAATTTGCTTTTGAACACTGATTGATTTTTGAGAAAAACAATTAGTGGCAAAAAAAACAAAGGAAAATATGATTACTTTACAATAATTCAAAGTTATTTTTGTTGGTATATAACTCAAAATTAAAAGTAATATTGTATTAAAATGTACTGATTAAACATTTTTATACCTCTATTATTAATATTGGATGATAAATTTCAAAAAGACATATTTTCACAATACTCAAAATTGTCTGAAATCTATAATTTATTTTTGTATTACTTTTTCCTTTCAAATAGTGTTTTGTCAAGATGCTGAATTTACCCAATTCTATTCAAATCCAATTTATTTAAATCCATCTTTCGCTGGTGCTAATAATTGTCCTAGACTGAGTACCAACCATAGATCTCAATGGACTGGCTTACCGCAAATATATAATACCACCTCGTTTTCTTACGATCAAAATGTCCGTAAAATTCATGGTGGAATTGGTTTTATGGTATTTTCGGATAGGCTTAACAACGCTATTCAAAATAATAGTATTAGTGGAATGTATTCTTATGAAATTAAAATTTCTAAAAAATTAACTTTGAGAACAGGAATTGAAGCAAGGTTTTTTCAAAACAAATTCAATCAAAGTCAATTAACATTTGTGGATATGATTGACCCAATCCGTGGATTTGTTTACTCAACAGCAAATAACACAATAAATAGTTCAAAAAGTGGAGTAGATTTTAGCAGTGGAATTTTGGCATATAGCAAGAAATTTTTTCTAGGTTTTTCTACCCACCACTTAACAGAGCCCAAACAATCTATATTTTCTGAAGAATATAAATTAGAAAGAAAATATTCTATAAATATTGGCTGCCATTTTCCTCTTGGATATGAGGGTTCAATAAGTAAGAAAAACTGGATTTTTTCTCCAAATATAATTATCAAAAAACAAGGTCTAAATGAACAGTTAAATATTGGTGTTTATGGTGAAAAAGGATCTTATGTATTGGGCTTATGGTATAGAGATAATCAAAATTATGCAGTTTTGATGGGTGCTAAAATGGGATTAATAAAAATTGGATATAGTTATGACATTAACTTATCCAGACTACAACTAGCTACTTCTGGGTCTCACGAAATTTCCATTCAAATAAATTTCCAATGTGAGAATAAAAATAATATTATACAGTCACTAAGTTGTCCATCTTTTTAAAAAAAATCATAAATTTGTAACTTTCGTACTAAAAATGCGTTATTTGAGTGACATAAACCTATTTAAAAAATGAGAAATAATTTAATTTTATTAATCTGTTTCATATCTTCTATATGTTTTTTATCAAGCTGTGGATCACAGTATGAAACTTCTAGTATCACTGGCTGGGATTACAATGACCCAAGAAATGGAGGTTTTGAAAAACGTTCATATTCGGAACAAGAAACTGGTCCTGGTTTNATTATGATTGAAGGTGGGACATTTACCATGGGAAGAGTTGAGCAAGATGTAACTTATGAAAACCATAATATTCCTAGAAGAGTGTCNGTATCTTCTTTTTATTTGGACGAAACTGAAATTTCTAATTTCCATTGGTGCGAATATTTGTATTGGCTAAGAAGAACGTTTAGTCAGGGCTTCCCAATGATTTATGAAAGAGCTTTACCTGACACACTATCTTGGAGGGAAAAATTAGGATTTAACGAAAAATATGTAGACTATTATCTTAGACATCCAGCATATAGAGATTACCCCGTTGTTGGAGTTTCTTGGCAGCAAGCGAATGAGTTTTGTAATTGGAGAACAGATAGAGTCAATGAGTATATACTAATACGTGAAGGTATATTGCTTCCAAACCCAAGTCAAGAAAACGAACCTTTTACAACAGATGCATATATGGCAGGTCAATACGAACAAGGTCTTAATCCAAAAGGTCAAATTCCCGATCTTGACCCTATTAAAGGAGGATATGATTTATCTAACCCAAAAAAAGCAAAAGGGAAACCATCTCCACGTAATGTAAGAATGGAGGATGGAATTATTCTTCCAAGATATCGACTACCTACTGAAGCTGAGTGGGAATTTGCAGCATATGGTCTAATCGGTAATACCGTTGATGAAAGAATAATTGAAAAAAGAATATATCCATGGGACGGACATTGGGTTAGAAACCCTCAGGAAACCTTTCAGGGTGATATGCTTGCAAATTTTGTTAGAGGAAGAGGTGATTATATGGGAGTCTCTGGACATTTAAATGATAATGCAGACATAACAGCACCTGTTTTTTCTTACTGGCCAAATGATTACGGTTTATATAATATGGCTGGGAATGTTAGTGAGTGGGTATTAGATGTTTACAGACCCATGACTTCAAAAGATGCTGATGAATTTAGACCTTTTAGAGGAAATGTTTTCAAAACGAAAGTTCTTAATTCTTCTGGAGCAATCGATGATAAATACAATGTTACTATTTATGATGTTGATGGAATAGAGCAATATATTGCTGAATTTAAATCTGAAAGAGAGGATAAGGTCGCTGAGGGAACTAGAACTTATGGATACGTTAAACAAAATAGATTAGATGTTATTGAAGATTCACTTCTTGCAACCATTTCAAGATATGTTTCTGAAGCTCAAAAACTTATTGCAAACAGGCAAATTATTGAAGGATCTGGTAAAATTCAAGAAGTTTTTGATATTGTTTTTAAAGATTTTGATGATTTATATGCAGTAGATGGTTACAGAGTTGAAATAAGCCCAATATTAAGATCTGGAATGTCTGACTTTATTCTTAATACTCCTGGTAATGTTCAAACTAGAGAAGTTACAGCTGAAGAAAATATGAAAAGGAGTAATTATAGAATTGCAGATAATATTGACTTTTTAGATGGAGATTTAAAATCATCTATCTATCACCCAGGAGATCCTGATAATAATCAATCTGATATTGACGACTTCAATAAAGGAGTTAAAGGAGGAGGAACTAATGAAGATTGGGCCATGTATCAAAGAGGATTACAAAGTAAAAATGGTACTATTGCTGGTGCAATGACATCTTTAATTTCTGATAAATCTAGAGTATACAAAGGAGCTTCATGGAAAGATAGAGCTTATTATCTAAGCCCTGGAACTAGAAGATATTTAGAACAAGATAGATCTTCTTCATCTATTGGATTCAGATGCGCTATGGATAGAATTGGAAGTCCAAGTGGAATAAATGCATGGAAATAAAATCACTATTTTAAGCTTTTAAAATAAAAATTTACATCTTCCTTTTTTAATTTTTAATAATATTCCTAGCTATTATAATTCTCTGTATTTCAGATGTGCCCTCATAAATTTGGGTTATTTTAGCATCTCTCATTAAACGTTCAACGTGGTATTCCTTAACATAGCCATATCCACCATGAATTTGCACAGCTTCAACTGTAGTTCGCATTGCTACTTCAGAAGCATGCAGTTTTGCAACTGCACCAGATAAATTGTAATCCATATTTTGATCTTTATGCCATGCAGCCTTATAGACTAAATTTCTTGCATTTTCTATATCTACATACATATCAGCCAATTTAAACTGTATGGCTTGGTGTTGATTTATTGTTTTTCCAAAAGTTTCTCTTTCATTTGAGTAGGCAAGAGATAATTCATATGCTCCAGCTGCAATACCCAAGGCTTGAGCAGCAATACCAATTCTACCACCAGCAAGAGTTTTCATAGCGAATTTAAAACCAAAACCATCCTCTCCAACTCTATTTTCTTTTGGAACAATTACATCATTGAAAATCAATGTATGCGTATCACTTCCTCTTATTCCTAATTTATCTTCTTTAGCACTAATTTCAAAACCCTTCATACCCTTTTCAATAATGAAGACGTTAATTCCTTTATGTCCTTTATAAGCATCCGTTTGAGCTATTACTAGATATGTAGAAGCTGAGCTTCCATTAGTAATCCAGTTTTTAGTACCATTTAGAAGATAATGATCCCCTTTATCGATTGCAGAAGTTCTTTGGGAAGTAGCATCTGACCCTGCCTCTGGTTCAGAGAGACAAAATGCACCAATTTTCTCACCTTTTGCTAGTGGAACTAAATATTTTAGCTTTTGATCTTCGCTAGCAAAATTTTCTAATCCCCAGCACACTAAACTATTATTTACAGACATTGCAACGGAAATAGAAGCATCTATTTTAGATATTTCCTCAACAGCTAAAACGTAGCTGAGTGTATCCATTCCACTTCCGCCATATTTAGGATCTACCATCATACCCATAAAACCTAATTCTCCTAACATTTTTAATTGATCTAATCCAACTTTCTGATGGGTATCTCTTTCAATAACACCTGACTTACATTCATTTTCTGCAAAATTTTTAGCCGCTTCTCTAACTGTTTGTTGTTCTTCTGTCAATTTAAAATTCATATTCTTAATTTGGACTTAAATCTATAAAATAAATACTATATTGTAATAATTAGTATTACATAAAATTTATGAACAAATATTATGTTGTTGGTATCATGTCCGGCACATCTTTAGACGGGCTAGACGTAGTATGGTCAAAATTAAGTTTCAACAAAGCATGGTTTTATGAAATTATAGATGGAAAAACTTATGAGTACTCTCCAAGATGGAAAAATGAACTTAAAAATGCTTACAAAATTAAGGCTAGAGACTTGGTTTTTTTAGACAAAAAACTTGGAAATTATATAGGAGAAAAAATCAACGACTTTCTAAAAGAAAAAAAAATTCAAAAAAGCCAGATTGACTTAATCTCATCACACGGTCACACATTATTTCACGAACCTGAAAATAATTTAACTAAGCAAATTGGGAATGGGGCTTACATATGTTCCAAAACAAAAATCAAAACAGTTTCGGATTTCAGAACTATTGATGTTGCTTTTGGAGGACAGGGAGCTCCACTTGTTCCTATAGGAGACCAATTATTATTTGGGAGCTGTAAAGGGTGTCTTAATTTAGGGGGGATTGCAAATATTTCATATAATTTAAAAGAAAAACGAGTGGCTGGTGATATAAATTTTGCTAATATGATTAGTAATTATCTATCCAATAAAATTGGTCATTCGTTTGATAAAGATGGAGAACTTGCAAAACAAGGCAAAATAGACGAAAATTTAATTTTAAAACTAGAGGAATTAGATTTTTTTAAAAAAGAATTTCCTAAGTCATTAGGAGTTGAAGACTTTAACCATTGGTACAAACCATTATTTGAAGAATGTAAATCCTCAATAAACGACCAACTTTATACATCCGGGACTCACTTATGCAGAACGATTAAAAATATTTTCAACTTTGACTCAGATGATAGGCTTTTAATTACAGGTGGAGGAGCATATAATAAATTCTGGATAAATAAAATTAAAGAACTAAAAATTAAGACTGTAATTCCAGAAACAAAACTTATAGATTTTAAAGAAGCATTAATTTTTTCACTATTGGGAGTTCTTAAACTAAGAAGCGAAATAAATATTTTAGCATCTGTAACTGGAAGTTCTAAAGATTTATCTGCAGGAGTTATTCATAAACCCTGACATTTATTTAAAAAGAGTTAGGAAGAACTGTAATAATAACTACTTTCTTTTTTTACATTTGAAAAATCAAAATTTAATTTGAAAGAGTTACTTAAAAAATTTGAAAATAAAACTCCTGAAATAATCTTTCAGTGGCAAGATTCTAAAACAGATGCCAAAGGTTGGGTAGTAATAAACTCTCTTAGAGGAGGGGCAGCTGGTGGTGGAACCAGAATGAGAGTTGGGCTTGACCAACACGAGGTAACCTCATTAGCTAAAACAATGGAAGTTAAATTTACAGTTTCAGGTCCTCCTATTGGCGGTGCCAAATCTGGAATAAATTTTGATCCTAATGACCCAAGAAAAAAAGAAGTTTTAAAGAGATGGTATGCGGCAATTACACCACTATTAAAGTATTATTATGGTACTGGAGGTGATTTAAATATTGATGAAATTAAAGATGTTATTCCAATAACTGAAGATTGTGGTGTGTGGCACCCACAAGAAGGTGTATTTAACGGACATTACCAACCAAGAGAATCTCAAAAAATAAACAGAATAGGTCAACTTCGTCAAGGTGTTTTAAAAACAATTGAAAGTGAAAATTACACCCCTGATATTGAAAGAAAATTTGTAGTTGCAGACATGATAACAGGCTACGGAGTATCTGAGTCTGTTAAACATTATTATCAAATATATGGAGGAGAATTAAAAAATAAAAGAGTAATTGTTCAAGGCTGGGGAAATGTTGGCTCTGCAGCGGCCTACTACATTGCGCAAAATGGCGCTAAAATCATAGGAATAATTGATAGAGATGGAGGGTTAATTAATGAAAAAGGTTTTTCATTTGAAGAAATTAAGAAGTTATTTCTTAATAAGAATATAAATGCTATAGGTACTAAAAACATGCTTTCTTTTAAAGAAATAAATAATCTTATATGGAATCTTAAATCTGAAATTTTCTTACCATGCGCTGCTTCAAGATTAATTACCAGAGATCAAGTAGAAAAAATGCTTAAATCAGGAATTGAAGTAATTGCTCCAGGAGCAAATGTTCCTTTTGCAGATGAAGAGATATTCTTTGGACCAATTTCTGATTATACAGATCAAAATACTAGTCTAATTCCAGATTTTATCTCTAACTGTGGGATGGCTAGAGTATTTGCCTATTTAATGGGTAACGATCTTGAAACAATTGAAGAAGAATCTATTTTTAAAGACACTTCTGAAACTATCAAAAATGCATTGGAGAAAATTTTTGAAAAAAATACTGACTCAAAAAATATTTCTAAAACTGCTTTTGAAATAGCTTTAAAACAATTAATTTAACAATTATGGAAACTGCGATAATAATAATATTTATTTTAGGTTATTTAGGAATTACACTAGAACATTCAATCAAAATTGATAAGCTTGTTCCTGCCTTATTAATGATGGCAATTTGTTGGGCACTAATAGCATTTGGCTTAGATGATTTTGTTAACTGGTTTGATTCAGACAGACATGAGATGGTTAAAGGGTTTGCATCTCTTCCCCACGAAGCGAACGGACATGGCCCATCAAAAATAATGTGGTTTGAAAATACCTTATTACATCACTTTGGAAAAACTTGTGAGATATTGGTGTTTTTAATTGGGGCAATGACCATTGTGGAAATTATTGACCACTTTAACGGATTTGCTACAATAAAGAATTTTATAAAAACAAAAAAGAAAACATATTTACTATGGATCATGTGTATTTTGGCCTTTATTTTATCAGCTATCATAGATAATTTAACAGCCACTATTGTGTTAATTACCATTCTTAGAAAAATAATTAAAGAAAATAAAGATAGAATTTGGTTTGCGGGGCTCATTATAATTGCTGCAAATGCTGGTGGAGCTTGGTCACCAATTGGTGATGTGACAACCACAATGCTATGGATGGGTAAAAAAGTATCCTCTGTACAGCTTGTGAACTTATTAATAATCCCCTCTTTAATTTGTATGATTATTCCTACAATAATAGCTAGCTTATTAAAACCATTTAAAGGTAATTTTGAACCTCCAAAAGATGAAATAAAACAAATCAAACATGGCTCAACCATGCTCATATTAGGATTAGCTGCAATTGTTTTTGTTCCTATTTTTAAAACTATAACACACTTACCTCCATATGTAGGAATGATGCTTTCTTTAGCAATTGTTACTTTGGTTGGAGAAATTTTAAGTTCGAGAAGATTTAGTTTACATAGTCTTTCTAATGCTTCTTTAAGTGAGTCAGACAGCCATTCTTCAAGTCCAATTTTTAGAGCTTTATCAAAAATTGAAATGCCTTCTATTTTGTTTTTTCTAGGAATTTTAATGACTGTTGCTGCTCTTGAATCCTTGGGAATAGTATTTAATTTAGGAAAGAGTGTTCAAGAATCCATTCCAATAAATTTCTTTGTTTTATTACTAGGCGCAGGATCTGCCATCATAGACAATGTTCCATTGGTGGCAGCTAGTATGGGAATGTTTGATTTGGCAATGGATGATACTGTTTGGCATTTTATTGCATACTCAGCGGGTACAGGAGGAAGTATGCTTATTATCGGATCTGCAGCAGGTGTTGTTGCCATGGGAATGGAAAAAATATCCTTTTTTTGGTATTTGAAAAATATTGCATGGCTTGCTGCAATCGGTTACTTAACGGGTGCCTGTTCATTTCTATTATTCCAAAGCTTCTAAGCACTTTTAAAAAGTGCTAATTTTACATAAAAACTTAATAAAATGAATTTTAATATTTTTCCTATGTTGTTAGATATTCAAGAAAATACATCTTCTATTTTAGAAGATGCTCCTTTCCTATTAGAAACAGAACAAATCTCAATGTGGCAGCTGATTTGGGGATACGATTCTATTAGCGGAGAATACAGTATAACTAGCTTAATAATAATGTCTCTGCTTTTCTTATTTTCTTTCATAGCTATTTATGTTTTTATAGAGCGTTTTATGACTATTCAAAGAGCATTAAAAGGGGAAAAAGATTTTATGCAGAAAATCAATGACTTTGTTTTAAAAGGAAATTTAAGCGCTGCTAAAGAACACTGCAGTTCCACTAATAATCCTATAGCAAGAATGATAGAAAAAGGACTTAGTAGAGTTGGCAAACCAATGAAAGATATTACAACATCTATAGAAAATATCGGGAAATTAGAAATAAGTAAATTGGAAAGGAGATTGTCTATGCTAGCCACAATTTCTGGAGTTGCTCCAATGCTTGGGTTTTTAGGAACTGTACTAGGAATGGTAAAAGTTTTTCAAAACATGTCCAAGGAAAAAACATTTGAAATAGCTAGTCTTTCGGGTGGTATTATGGAAGCTATGATTACTACTGTTGGTGGATTAATAGTAGGCATAGTTGCTTATGTTGCCTACAACTATTTGGTTAGTAAAGTTGAAAAAGTGATACACAATATGGAGGGCGCATCTATTGAGTTTTTAGATATTCTTGAAGCACCAGGAAAATAAAATATGCATTTTAAATCTGGAAATAAAATAAAAATTGAAGGAGGAATGTCTTCTATGACTGATTTAGTTTTTCTGCTTTTGATATTCTTTATTGTTATTTCCACCATGATTACCGCAGGAGTTAATATAGACGTCCCCAAAGATGGAGGAACAGTATCAGAAAAAAAAATATTAACTATTAATGTAAATGATGAAAATGAATATTTAATTGATAGTAAAATAACACCAATTTCNAGTTCTGATATTAAAAATGAAATTTTAAAAAACCTTGGAACTGATAGTGTAATTTCTCTTTATGGAAGCAATAAAAGTTCTTGGGAGGCGTCTGTTTACATAATAGATATTGCAAAACAAAATAATATTAAAATTTCTTTGAACGGAAACAAAAAGTGAAAGCAGAAAATAAAATAAAAATTGATGGTGGAATGTCCTCCATGACAGATTTGGTTTTTTTATTGCTAATATTTTTCATAATTATTTCAACTCTTGTAAATACATCCCACGAAATTAAACTTCCAGAAGGATCAGGAGACCCCTCACTTACATCCCCGATAAAAGTATATATAGATGCTGAAAACAACTTTTATTTAAATAGCGATCCAAAACCTATAAAGATAAGTTTGATAGAAAGGTCATTAAAAAAAGAAATTGGTGACAATAAGGCAATTGAGTTACTGGCAGATAAAGATGCTAATAGAGCTTCTGCCTATGAAATAATTAGAATTGCAAAACAGAAAGCACTAAAGGTAGTTATCAAAACAAAAGGGAGTAAATAGCTTGGAATTATTACAAAAGAAAAACAATCGATTAGGAATAATTATTAGTATATTTCTACATCTATCCTTACTAATTGCTATTTTCTTTAGCAAAGGGTGTATGGAACTACAAAATCCTCCACAATTTACATTAGAAGAAGTAATAACNTTGGATTTTAGCGATACAGGTGGCGGCAGTCCAGGAAGTNCTAGCCCTACTNCACAAACTGTGNAAGAAGAAGCACCAGCCGAAAAAGTAATTACTCANAAAGAATCCNCTGTTNCCGTGAAATCTAGCAATTCTACTATTAAAAATAAAAATNCTTCTAAGAAAGCTGAAACNAAAGAGGNGCCGAAACCAAAAAACGATTTTAGTAGCTTATTTGGAAAAGGAAATGGAGACAGTGAAGCTGGAAATGGAGACAGCGAAGGAACAGGAATTGGAACCGGCAAAGGTCCTAATACTGGAGGAGGATTTGGCACAGGAAAAGGAAGACAGGTAGTTGGAAATCCAGAGTTAGACAATCCTAAAAATTGGGTTGGNTTTGTAATGGTTCAATTTACTATTGATGAACAAGGAAATGTACTAGAAACAAAAGTATTGTATCCTCACTCAAAAACTACAATAACTTTAACGAGTATAGATCAAAAATTTATTGCTAATGACTGTAAAATGAAATTTAAATTTACTCCTACAAGTTCTGGAATTACAAAAGACAGACTAGTTAAAAGAATTGAATACATCATTAAATAATGACCAGCTACAAAGATGTTGTAGAATTCTTATTTGAACAATACCCTTCTTATCAAAAAAAAGGAGTCGATGCCTACAAACCAGACTTAAGTAATATCCATGGCATTTGTGAAATTATAGGCAATCCACAAAAAAATCTTAAATTCATACATGTAGCTGGAACTAACGGAAAAGGTTCTGTATGCAATTTTTTGTATAACATCTACCAAAAATCAGGCTATAAGGTGGGATTATTTACCTCTCCTCATTTAATAGATTTTAGAGAAAGAATTGTTGTTGGAGAAGAAGNGATTTCTAAACAATATGTANTAGGTTTTTACAAACAAAATCTAGAAATCTTTAAAGAAATAGGTCCATCGTTTTTTGAATGGTCTACTGCCCTAGCATTTTCCTATTTTGAGTACTCTAAAACGGACATAAACATAATTGAAACTGGCCTTGGTGGAACACTAGACTCTACTAATATAATAATACCAGAACTTTCTATTATAACAAGTATTGGCATGGATCATGCATCTATTTTAGGAGATACAATTGAAAAAATTGCCAAAGAAAAAGCAGGAATAATAAAAGATAATACACCTACTTTATTAGCTGCTGATATAGAACAAGAAAGTCTTTTTAAAGAAATTTGTACTATAAAAAATTCAAAACTTTACAAAGCAGAGAGAAACACTAAATATCCTGAATCATCTCTACCAAATTATCAAATTAAAAATTGGAATACAGCTAAGAAAGCGACTGAAATTTTACAAAATAAATTTAAGATTGGGAAAATAAAAAATGAACCTAACGAATTCTTAACTATTAAAGGAAGATGGCAAATAGTTGGGAAAAATCCATTGACAATTTTAGATATTGGGCATAATGAGCAATGCATATTAGAGTTAAGAAATCAATTAAAAAAAGTAAAATTTAATAAGCTTTTTTTAATTGTTGGATTCTCTAAAGACAAGGATATTTTTACACTTTTAAAGTTATTACCAAAAGCAGAAACTTACTATTTGACAAAATCCAGTAATAACAGAAGCATAGATCCTAAAATATTGGCAACTAAATTTAATAAAGATAATGCCAGAGTATATCAAAACTACAAAGAGGCATTTGAGGATGCAAAAGGAGTTGCAAAAAAAGAAGATATGATATTAATTAGTGGGAGTGCTTTCCTAATTGGAGATATACTGAATGAATTTTATAAGTTTAATATCAGAAGAGTAAAAAAATAAATATATTTACATTCCTTAATTTAGGGCGATTAGCTCAGTTGGTTCAGAGCACCTCGTTTACACCGAGGGGGTCGGGGGTTCGAATCCCTCATCGCCCACTAAACCTCCAATGGGGGTTTTTCCTTTTATGGGCAATTAGCTCAGTTGGTTTAGAGCGCTTGCTTGACAGGCAAGAGGTCACTGGTTCGAATCCAGTATTGCCCACTACTGTGTTTAATGTCTCTTTTAGGGAAAATTAAAAATTAAGTACTTTACAAAATAAATCAAACTTATGAAATATCTTATTCTCTTAATCGGAATAGTTTTTGGCAATTATTTCTTCCCGCAAAATGTTAAAGACAACAAAATATCTATAAATTATATACAACTACCTAAGCAAAAAATTGACGAATCTATTTCTACTTTTTTTACTATCTACAATAACTCTTATTTGGATAAAAACAAGCAACAGTTGTCTATTTACCAATTTAAAGTTGACTCTGCAGAAGTCCAACAGCAAATAAAAATTAAAGATTGGAAAACACTAAAGAATACTATTAAAAGAAACTATTTTGACAGCCTAAGCGTTTGGAAACAAAATATTGCTAAAGGAATAAATCGAGCTAAACCAATCGAACCAATTTACCCTGAATATCCAGAATCTTATTTTTTATTTCCCCCAGTTTTAACTAAGCCTCTAAATGAATTAATGAGCAATAAATCAATAAAAATTGCAGGTTTTAGTGAAGGAAATATTGGGGTTAGAATAGTAATAGACAATTTAGGGTTAGATGTGCTTTCTATAAAAGGAAAGTATGCCAACCAAGGAAAATCTTATATAGTTACTGCAAGATATAAAATGCCTATAATTATTAAAACATTTATAAGTGGAGAGTTATTGCACCAAAAACAATACCATAATAAAATAGCTAGTCATGTTGTTTTTAAAGGCAAAACTGAGTACGATTATGAAATTTGGAAGATGAATATTGGAGAAAACAATAAAGATATCTGGATAAATCTTCAAAGAAAACTTTGGAATATTGCCATAAACAATATTTCTTCTTTACTAAATTCTGAAATTGGTTACCCTAAGAAAAGAGAGAATACTGAAGTATATATTGTTAAAAAATTTCAAGATTATAATTATGAAAAATTACTGACTGCTTATAATTATGCAGAATCTGGATATGCACAAGTTGGTTTAGATAGAAATAAATCTAGAGCTAAAGTCAGTCTTAAAAAAGCAATAAATATTTGGGAAGAGGAAATGAAAGAAAGTGATTTAACAAATAAAAAATCAAGAATAAATGCCAAAATATCAGGGCTAATAAGTGCCAATCTTGCAGATGCATGTTTTTGGATAGAAGACTTTGAAAAAAGTAATTTTTACATCAATAAAGCAATTAACCAAGGTAACCTAAAAGCTAAAAACCATTGTAAAAAACTAAAAAAGGATATTCCTAATTTCCGCGCGAGATATAATGCTTACATTCAACGATGAATTAATAACTTTTGGACTTTTTGTTGATGTCCATACATTAATTTTATTGTGTAAAAATTAATCGAAAAACTAGAAACATCGATAGTTAGAAAACTTTGTTCAGGGTATTTTTCATATACAACTTCACCAAGAGTATTAGTAATTGTTATTTTACTAATTAATTCTTTTGAATTTATATTAACCAAATTGTTCGAAGGGTTTGGATAGATTAAAATCTCATTTAAACTGTTACTTTCCGTACTAGAAGTAGATTGACATACAGAAATTCCATTCGTGTTTAATGGTCCATTAGATACAGACCCAAGTTCATACGCCACTGTGTTTCCCAAATTATCCATTAATTTATAGCCATTTTGTTCTTGATTATTTGCTCCATTTTCATGGTAAGAAATATCAATAATTGTATTAGAATCTACCATAAATGGAACTATTTGAGTGTTACTTCCACTATACATAGTTAAACTGTGAGAAGAAATCCCATTCAAATCAATAGATATGTAGGACCCGTTCCATCCATCTGCTAAGGAATCATAAGTTTCAAGAATAAACCATCCACATGGAGCATTAAGTGGGCCGCTTCCAGCTTGTTGACAGGCAGTAAGTCCGTGAGTATCTGCTGGACCATTTCCATTAGAACCTGCCTCTGACACAACCATTACTCCTAGCTCATTGTAAATTTCATAGGAATTTTCGTCATCCCAATTATCCGGAGTATATATAATATTTATTACATCTCCAGAATCTACTGGAATATCGAAATAATCTGGACCTGATCCTGTTTGTAAAGAAACTGTTTGTGTAATTGAATAATTAACTTCTATATCTACATAACCTCCATTCCACCCATCACCATAGCTGTCGAGTAATGCAATTTGAAAAATCCCACAACTACCGGCAACTGTTAATGAATTGGTAGTAAAAGTGTATGGTCCAGACCAAGAACTAAAATCGTTTGCTCCACATACTTCTTGGACATAAAAATCATAATCTGTGCCAGGACTTAAAGAACTCAAAGAATATGCATTGGCATTTAAGTTATTAATCAGGTTTCCTGAACTCTGAGAAAAACCACTTATTCCCCACTCTAGATTCCATGAGTTACCTCCACTTCCAGTAGAAACCCAAGATAAATCTGCAATACTTGTTGTAATACCTGTAGTAAATAAGCTTATCGGAGAGCTACAAGAAACACAAGCTTGTATTCCATAAGAACTCATTGGTCCATTATTAATTGGTTGAACATTAGTTTGATTCACTATTATATTTCCAGATTGGTCATAAATAGTATAAGAATTTTCTTCTGGCCATTGGTCTGGATAATATATAATATCTAGAATGTCACCTGAATCTACTGGAATTGGTGTGCTTTCTGGACCTGATCCATTAAGCATAGTTATGTTGGAGTCGATAACTATTCCATTTAATATAACATCAATATATCCTCCATTCCATCCATCTCCATAAGAATCGTAAAGTTCTAATACATAAAAACCACAAGTTCCTGGAATAACCAAAGTTGTAAAAGTAAGTGGCCCAGACCAAATGGAGTTACTATTTGCCCCACAAACCGCTTGAATATAAAAATCATAAGTTGTATATGGGTTTAGACCTGTTAATGAATAATTGTTATTATGAAGTCCATTTATTGAATTCCCAACTCCATTTACAGGATGAGAATTTATATGACTAGTATCCCAATGTAAATTCCATATTGTATCTGATGCAGATGGAGTCCAAGTGAGATTTGCAGAATTTGTAGTCAAACTACTGGCATTTAAAGAAAAAGGATTTAGACAAGAAACTGTACTTGGACATGTAGAATTTGAAGTATGAAGTAAGTTGTCCAAATCACTTGGCGCAGGGCCATAAATAAGTGTATCTCCAGAAGGAGACAAAATAGCAAATGTTATTTCACTATCCCAATTTCCAGAATGGAAAATAAAATTCATTGTAGCTCCAGTAAATGAATAAACCGAATCCAATGTGTAAGAAACATCACAATCAAAATCTCCAACGTGTACGCCATTCATGGTTACTTCTAAAAAAGCGCCATTCCATCCATCACCATAGCTATCGTACATATGTAATTGATAATAGCACTGGGCGCAGAATGAGTTAATCCAAAAAATAATAAACCCTAGAAATAAGTTTTTTAGTTTCATCATTTAAATTTATGAAATAAATCTTATAAATAAATTCATTATTAAAAAGTGAACTATAGATTAAATTACTTTTTAGTTAGATAAATCTAAATTATTAAAATTGGAGTTAGAAGTGTCCTGAAGACCAAAATATTTCCATTGATAATCTCTATCATTTGGAATAATTTGAGAATAATAAAAAATTGAAATAAGAAATAATTAGAATAGACTAATTACTTTTACATTCATAGATAATCATCTATTTTACAAGAATACTTCTCAAATTTTTCAACTCTTGAGTTGCTTTTTCCTTACTATAAAATTTATTGGAAAATTTAGTTCCAGTTTTTTTATTTTTCAATAAGTAAAACGAGGTATCGCTATTACTTCCCTTAACTATTATCCAATAGTTTGGATTATTTTCTATACTAAACCTTGAAGCTTTTTTCTTAGTTTTTTTCTTAGGAGGCTTAACAATTAACTCTTCAACTTCTATTTGATTTAATTTGCTAGTGTCAATAGTTATAATTGAATCATTGGTTGAAATTTCCTCAATTGGATCAATATCAAAAGATTGAGTTTTTTCTGATGGTTTATTTTTGATCAGATATATAGCAGCAAGTCCTGAAATCAAAATTAAGCAAATAAATAAAAAAGTTTTTTTATTATCAGTTTTAGATTTAATTTCTTTTGAAGGCTGTTTTTTACCCTTTGTCATAATTTCAAATATCTATTAAATATCTAAAAGTATTTAATCTATTAGTTTCTTGTTTTCAACGTGACGTTGTTTATC
Source organism: Crocinitomicaceae bacterium (assembly GCA_002713405.1). Taxonomy (GTDB): domain Bacteria; phylum Bacteroidota; class Bacteroidia; order Flavobacteriales_D; family Parvicellaceae; genus MED-G20. The sequence continues at coordinate 75,275 of PAST01000027.1, forward strand.
TCTTGAAGTTTTTTTATTAATGTTATTGATTAATGCTTTTTCTAGATCGATTCCTGTCTGATTTGCTAAACATATTACAACAAAAAGCACATCGGCTAACTCATCTGCTAAATCTAAATTTACATCAAATTTTTTTTCACTTTGCTCACCAAATTTTCTAGATATAATTCTAGCAACTTCTCCTACCTCTTCTGTTAAAATAGCCATATTAGTTAATTCACTGAAATATCTAACTCCGAAGGTTTTTATCCAATTATCTACTATTTCCTGGGCCTTATTTATTGTGATTTCTTCCATTTTATTCTTTTTTCTTACTGTCTATCGTTATTGTAACTGGGCCATTATTAACTAACGAAACTTCCATATTAGCTCCAAACTTTCCAGTTGAAATTTTTCTTTTTAAAACAGTTTCAAATTCAATTATTGTTTTATCATACATTTGCTTTGCTTTTTTGGAATCCGCTGCTTTAATATAGGACGGACGATTCCCTTTTTTAACCGAAGCATGTAAAGTGAATTGGCTAATTAGTAAGATTTCTCCATCCACGTCTAAAACAGAAAAATTTAGTTTGTTTTCAGAATCTTCAAAAATTCTCATTTTAATTATTTTTTGAATCATCCAAGAAATATCTTCAGATGTATCTAGAGATTCGTATCCAACTAATACCACCAAACCATTCTTGATTTCCCCAATCAATTGGTTATTTACTTTAACAGAAGCATTTTTAACTTTTTGAACAACTACTCTCACAGATAATTATTTTTTCTGTAATTGGAATCTTTATCTTCCTGAAACATTGCCAAGTAACTTTGGTGTCTAGTAATAGAAAAATTATTTTTACTTAACTGATTTAGAACCTCACAACCTGGCTCATTAATATGCTTACAATTATGGAATTTACAATATTGTAACATTTGCAACATCTCTGGGAAAAATCTAGACAGCTCAGATTTGTCAAAATCTACCAATCCAAAACCTTTGATTCCTGGTGTATCTATAATTTGTGTTTTTTCATTAAAATCAAACATTTCAGCAAAAGTAGTGGTATGTTTACCTTTGTTGTGAGTTGCAGAAATTTCTCCAGTTTTCAAATGCAAATCTGGAATTATCAAATTAATAAGGGTTGATTTTCCAGCGCCGCTATTACCAGAAACTAGCACGGTTTTATTTTGAATCTTTTCTATAAATGTATCTATCGCCAAATTTTCAAAAACAGACATCCTCATAGTTTCGTATCCAGCTTCATGGTAAGAATTCTCAAATATTTCTAGTTTTTCAATTGCTTTTTTGTCGTAAATCTCCACTTTATTAAAGACTATTAAAAGAGGAATATTATATGCTTGGGCTGTTACTGTAAATCTATCAATAAAACCTGGGGAGGTTAAGGGGTTTACAACCGTTACAAGCAAAACCGCCAAATCTAAATTAGAGGCAATGATATGTGCCTCTTTGGAAAGATTAACTGATTTTCTAATGATGTAATTTTTTCTAGGATGTATGTTCTTAATTACTGCTTCATTATTTTCATTGATTAATAAATCTACTTCGTCTCCTACAGAAACTGGATTGGTAGTTTTAATAGATTGATTTCTAAACTTGCCATGAATTCTTGCTCTTATAAAACTACCTGTATCTAGTTTTACATCGTACCAACTACCTGTAGATCTATAAACCTTACCTTTTTTCATTGCATAAATTTACAACAGAATGAATTCCAATTCATAAAATTTAGATATTTCTGTTGTTAAGCGTTATTTTAGCACTAGAATTTCACAAAATGAGCATAGAAGTACAAAAATTAAGTAAATATTACCAAGAACAATTGGCTCTTGACGAAATTAGTTTTAAAGTCAATTCTGGAGAAATAGTTGGGTTTTTAGGTCCTAATGGAGCTGGCAAGTCNACTACTATGAAAATTATTTCTTGTTTTATTAAACCATCTTCTGGAAATGTTCTTGTAGACGGAGTCTCTATTCATGAAAATGAAATAGGAGTAAAAACCAAAATTGGTTATTTACCAGAAAATAATCCCTTGTATGAGGACATGTACGTAAGAGAATCTATTGCTTTTATAGCTCAAATTCACAAAGNAGAAGATGTAAAAAATTCTGTAGCAGAAGTAATAGANAAAGTTGGTTTAGCTAAGCAAGCACATAAAAAAATAGGACAGCTTTCTAAAGGTTACCAACAAAGAGTAGGGATTGCTCAGGCAATTGTTCATGACCCTGAAGTTTTAATTTTAGACGAACCTACAAGTGGTTTAGATCCTAACCAGTTGGAAGATATTAGAGCTTTAATTAAAGAATTAGGAAGAAATAAAACAGTTATGTTATCTACTCACATTATGCAAGAAGTGGAGTCTATTTGTGACCGTATTTTAGTAATTAACAACGGAAAAGTTGTCGCAGATAGAAACCTTGAAAATTCAGAAACTTCTAAAAATAACATAAAAAAACAATTAGTTTTAGTAGAATTTGAAAGTAAAATAGATACCAAACATCTAAAAAAACATTTTCCNAAAACTAAAATTGAAAAAAAGAATAAAAAATGGCTNTTTCAATATAGCGGCAAAAAAGATTTAAGAAAATTAATTTCTAAATATGCTCAAGAGAACGAAATACTAATTTTAGAAATAAAACAACACTCTGATAATCTAGAAGATTTATTTAAAAAACTAACTAAATAGCTTTATTTAAAAATAGATTTTTTTACATTTGCTTCNTAAAACTAGTGGAATNATTTGAATGCTTGAAACTACAAAAAAAAGCTAAAATTAACAGAAAGGTTCGATCTTNNTAAAACTTACTAAAACTATGGGATATTTATTTACTTCTGAATCAGTTTCCGAAGGTCATCCAGACAAAGTAGCAGACCAGATATCAGATGCTCTAATTGATAATTTCTTAGCATTTGATTCTTCCTCCAAGGTTGCTTGTGAGACACTAGTTACTACTGGACAAGTTGTTTTAGCTGGCGAGGTAAAGTCCAAAGCATACTTAGATGTTCAGAAAATAGCTAGAGACGTAATTAACAAAATTGGCTACACNAAAAGCGAGTATATGTTTGATGGTAATTCCTGTGGAATATTTTCTGCTATTCACGAGCAATCCCCGGATATAAATCAGGGTGTAGAGAGAACAAATGAAGAAGACCAAGGTGCCGGAGACCAAGGAATGATGTTTGGTTATGCAACAAATGAGACAGAAAACTTTATGCCCTTGCCTTTAGAAATTTCTCATTTACTTTTAAGAGAGTTGGCNGCTTTAAGAAAAGAAGGTAAAGAAATGACCTATTTGAGACCAGATTCTAAGTCTCAGGTTACCATTGAATACGACGATCAAAACAATCCCGTAAAAATAGATGCTATTGTTGTTTCTACACAACATGATGATTTTGATTCNGAGGCAAATATGCTTAACAAAATAAAAAAAGATGTTATAAATATCTTGGTTCCTAGAGTAAAAAACTTGCTTCCCTCNAATATTCAAAANCTTTTTAATGAAAATATAAATTACCATGTAAATCCAACNGGAATTTTTGTCATTGGGGGACCGCATGGAGATACTGGACTTACAGGAAGAAAAATAATTGTCGATACTTATGGTGGAAAAGGTGCACATGGAGGTGGAGCATTTTCAGGTAAAGACCCAAGTAAAGTAGACCGATCTGCAGCTTANGCAACTAGACATATTGCAAAAAATTTAGTTGCTGCAGGTATAGTGGAAGAGGTTTTGGTACAAGTTGCTTATGCAATTGGTGTTGCAGAGCCTGTAGGTCTTTACGTAAATACTTATGGAACTAGTAAANTTAATTTGAAAGATGGACAAATTTCTGAAAAATTAAATGAGATTTTTGATATGCGCCCATATGCTATTGAACAAAGATTTAAATTAAGAAGTCCNATTTATTCTGAAACTGCAGCCTACGGACATATGGGGAGAAATCCTGAAAAAATTAAAAAGAAATTCACTGCTGCTGACGGCAGTAAAATCAATATTGAGGTTGAACTTTTTCCTTGGGAAAAATTAGACTACGTAGAAAAAATTAAATCTAGTTTCGGTCACTAGAANTTATTTTATTTCTTTTTGAANACAACTCTTATTGGAACNCCTTTCAAATTGAAAACCTTTCTCAGTTGGTTCTCTAAATATCTTTTGTAAGGATCTTTAACGTACTGAGGCAAATTACAAAAAAATGCAAATACTGGTGAATGAGTAGGAAGCTGTGTGACATATTTGATTTTAACATATTTCCCCTTCAAAGCTGGAGGTGGNGTTTTTTCAATTGCTGCCAACATTACTTCATTTAGTTTAGAGGTTGGAATCTTTTGCTTTCTATTGTCAAATACTTCCATTGCCGCTTCTAGTGCTTTNTGAATCCTTNGTTTATTTTGTGCCGAAATAAATAATATTGGTATATCTGTAAAGGGAGCTATNTTAGACAAAATATTTTCCTCATACTCTTTTAGAGTAGAGGTGTCTTTTTCTATAGAATCCCATTTATTAATTAGTAATACTACACCTTTTTTATTTTTTTCAATAACAGANAAAATACTAAGATCTTGTTTTTGAACTCNCTCATTGGCATCTATCATAAATAAACAAACATCACAGTCTTCAATTGCTCTTATTGCTCGCATAACAGAATAAAATTCAATATCTTCATGAACCTTACTTTTTTTACGAATTCCAGCAGTATCTACTAATATTAATTCAAAACCATAAGAATTAAAGTGAGTATCAACAGCATCTCTAGTGGTTCCTGAAATATCAGTNACAATATTTCTATCTTCTCCTAAAAGTGCATTNGTTAAAGANGATTTACCAACATTGGGTTTACCAACAATAGCAATTCTAGGAATTTCATTTTTTGGGGATTCTTTATCATTGTTCAATTGTTCTGCTAAATGGTCAAGCATATCGCCTGTGCCGGAACCATTAATAGCACTAATTCCAAAAACATGTTCCAATCCAAATTGATAAAATTCAAAAGTACTACTGATTCTTTCATGGTTATCTACCTTATTGGCGACTACGATAGTTGGTTTTTCAGAACTTCTTAAAATTTTAGCAACCGACTCATCTAAATCAGTTATTCCAGTTTCAACATCTACCACAAAAATAATAACAGTTGCTTCATCAATTGCTATTTTTACTTGTCTTCTNATTTCTCCTTCAAAAATATCGTCCGATCCGGATACATATCCTCCAGTATCAATTACCGAAAACTGTTTCCCATTCCATTCAGATTTTCCGTAGTGACGATCTCTAGTAACTCCACTAACTTCTTTAACAATTGCTCTTCTAGCACCAATTAATTTGTTGAATAAAGTTGATTTTCCAACATTTGGCCTTCCTACTATTGCTACTATATTACTCAATACCCATATTTTTTTAGTTTTCCTTCTNTATCTCTCCAATCTTTATCTACTTTAACGTANAGTTCCAAATATACCTTTTTAGATGTGAAAGCCTCTATATCTAATCTAGCATCTGTTCCAAGTTTTTTTATTTTCTTTCCTTGGTGTCCAATTACAATTGATTTCTGACTAGTCCTAGAAACCATAACATTTGCTTTAATTNTTACTATTTTTTCCTCGTCTNTGNATTCCTCCACTACTACTTCACAAGAATAAGGCACTTCTTTTTGATAAATTTTAAGAATTTTCTCTCTTATAATTTCAGACACAAAGAAACGCATACTTTTATTGGTCAACTGGTCTTTGTCAAAATATGGCGGATTTTCTGGCAACCATTCTAAAATTTTTGGTAATATAAATTGAATACTCATTTGGTGAAGAGCTGAAATTGGTAAAATTTGTGCTTTAGGCAATTTGCTCTTCCATNAATTAACAATTTTTTCTAAAGAACTCTGATCAGAAAGATCAATTTTATTTAAAAGTAGAAGCGTCGGAACTTTTAAATTATTCATTTGTACCAATCTTTNTTCCAATTTGTTAGGGTCTTCATAAATATCAGTTACCATTAAAATAACATCTGCATCTTTTAAGGCTTCNGATACGTAATTCATCATGTTTTGATGCAATCTGTAAGCGGGATTAATAATTCCTGGTGTGTCAGAAAAAACTATTTGATAATCCTCTTCATTAACCATTCCCATTATCCGGTGGCGAGTTGTTTGCATTTTAGAAGTAATTATAGATAGCTTTTCCCCTACTAATTGATTCATGAGGGTTGATTTCCCAACATTTGGACTACCAATAATATTTACAAAACCAGATTTATGTGACATTTTACAGATATTATTTTGCAATAATAGAAACAAAAATTAACTTTGTCATGCGGGGTGGAGCAGTTGGTAGCTCGTTGGGCTCATAACCCAAAGGTCGTAAGTTCGAGTCTTAC